>JASFIT010000259.1:0-6807 GCA_050122535.1 Desulfobacteraceae bacterium
ACCGTTCGGCTGAGCTCACGGCCGAAGCCCTCCCCCTCAAGGGGGAGGGCGGGGTGGGGGTGAGATGCGATAATTGGACAGGAGTTGGGTTTTCTCGCGAAAAGGCTATCCTATGTGGGAGGTTCCTGGTATGTCAAGAAATTCTCAGGTGAGAGGAAGAGGGAAATGTGATATGAAAAGAAGCGGCTTTTTCCCCAGAAAAGTGTGGGTCATTTTATTGTTCAGCTGAGGTTAAGAAGATGAAAGGCAGAAGAATTCTTGTAACAGGTGGATCAGGTTTCATAGGAGGCTTTACATTACAGGTTCTCATCAACTTAGGGGCTGAAGTTGTCTCCTTTGGACGGAGGCCTCCTGAAATTGTGGCGGATCCCATCACCTTTGTTCAGGGGGATGTGACCGACGCTGAGATGTTGATTTCTTCTTGCCAAAGCCAAAGGATTGACGCCATTGTCCACCTGGCCGGGTATGGCACCACGATGGTTCAGAGCCATCCTGAACTGGGCGTAAAGGTAAACATCCTGGGCATGAGCAACGTACTGGAAGCCGCCCGTATTGCTGGATCTAGGGTGGTGTTCACAAGCTCTATTGGGGTTTACGGGCAAATTGCACTTCCAACGGCAGGGGCAGCCACGGAAGACGCCCAGGTCAATCCAGTTACGGTTTACGGTGCAGGGAAGCTGCTGTGTGAGAGGATGGGACAAGCGTATGCCAAGAATTACAACGTGAAGTTCGTCGCCTTGAGAGTCACTGCGGTCTATGGATTCACAGGTCTTGCTCGGCGAGGTGTAGAGCATCCCACCTTCAGCGACCATGCGAGAATGCTCATCGAGCTACCCCTTGCGGGGCAACCGGTGGTTGTGGAGAAGGGGGGAAGGCAGCCATGCGATTTTGTCTATGTGAAGGATGTTGCCCAAGCCATAGCCAATGCATGCGTTGCCAAAGATCTCAAGCATGACTTGTTCAATATCGGCTCAGGCGAGGTGAGAACCCTCAGCGACTTTGCAGACATCATCACGCGTTACAAGCCCGAAGCGGACGTGAGTGTAGGGGAGGCGCCCAACCCAGCCTATCCGTTTATGGGGCCTGTGGATATCTCACGAGCTATCGAAGAATTGGACTACAAACCGACCCCATTTTCAGACTGCATACAGGACTACGTGGCGTTAACAGAAGCAAAAGACGCATTTTAAAACGATGCACCTTACAAAAATAGAAGAAGAGATGCTTGCTGGAAAAATGGGTCCAGCTGTAGAACTGGCTATGAAGGCAATCGTCCAGATGGGGGAAGGATTGGATGCGGAACGCCTGATAACCACTGAAGGGAGCCATCTTGGCAATGTGGATCTTCTTCGCCGTTGTACAGGGTACATAGGTATTGTGGAAAAGTTCTTTGAACTAGGCGCTGAGGTGCAGATTCCCACATCCGTAAATCCCTACCCTGCAGACCCAAAAAATGCAGAATCACCACCCATTCCTGAAGTATTCCAGGGCTCCAGTCCCTTGGAGGACTACTACAGGAAGCTACGGGTCATCCCTAACTGGACTTGTACCCCCTATTTGTATGGAAACATTCCCAGATTTGGTCAACACATCTCCTGGGAAGAATCTTCAGCAGTCATTTACGTCAATTCTGTGATCGGTGCCAGGGCCAATAGGGAGCCTATCCTTATGGATCTTGTAAGCGCTATCACAGGGAGAACCCTCTGCATCGGACTCCACATGGATGAGAATAGGCGAGGCGAGATCCTCTGCCATGTGCAGTCAAAGGAACTGAAGTATGATGATTTTGCTGTGATCGGCTACTATCTCGGCAAAGTATGCGGAACAGCCATCCCTGTGATAGATGGCATCCAGGAGCAGTCTTCAATCTCCAGCCTCAAAAACATGGGGGCAGCAGCTGCCAGTACAGGTGCCATTTCCATGTATCATATCCCAGGCTTGACGCCTGAAGCCCCAACATTGGAGAAAGCCTTGGGGGACCGCAAACCAACGGAAATCGTTGAAATCGACGATAGGGTCCTAGAGAAGACAAAGGAAGAGATGTCTACCGCTGGACATGGGGGCGAGATAGATATTGTTGGGGTAGGTTGTCCTCACTATACCTTTGATGAGGTGGTGTCCATTGCAAGGCTAGTGAAGGGGAAAAAAGTGAAGGACGGTGTTCAACTCTGGATTTGCACGCACCAAGGTGCTATCGAACTGGCTAAACAACAAGGAGTAGCTGAGATCATCAAAGAGGCCGGAGGTAGACTCTTCTCAGGATGTTTATACTGCCTCCACACCGTCAATCCTTATGCAGATATGCGACTTATGAGCGATTCGGGCAAGATCTGTTACTACAGACGCGCACTGTATGGAACCCAGCGTGAATGTGTAGAAGCAGCCCTAAGCGGGAGGGCCTGAGGAGGGATGAAGATGCGTCAGGTTATTCTCAAAGGCCGTGGACTCAACGGTGGGGTTGCTAAAGGGGAGGCCCTTGTTGCAAAGCCCATAAACTTTTTCGGCGCATACATGCAAGGCATTCTCTCTGGAAAACTCACCAACATCGAAGATACCAAGCATGAGCTCTACGGCAAGAGCCTTGAAGGAAAGATCCTCGTATTCCCTTTTAGTATAGGCTCCTTGGCCGGTGGGGTCTCCCTGCTTGAAGCCATCATACAAGGGGTGGGTCCTAAGGCCATCATAAACACCAAAACAGATGGTGTATTGCTTGCCGGACCTGTCTTTGCACGCGTCTTTTATGGTATTGAAGTCCCTGTCGTTGACAGCTTGGACGAGGATCCCATGAATATTATAAGAAATGGTGACCTTCTAACCGTTGACGGGAACAAAGGAACCGTCCAAGTGCGCCAGAGGGAATACGTTGATTCCGCAATAAAAGATTGACAAAAAATCAAAGCGGTTGATATATCGAATATTGAATATCATTGCTGATTGAAATATCCGTATCAGGCTCGATATTCACTCAAAAATTTTCCCTATAATCCCCCGCTGTTCTCTTATAATATCTTAGTTCATCACTGGTAAAAATGTGAAGAAAGGGGGCACGCATAGGATAATGCCTCCGAAGCTCTGGAGAAAACCCCTGGATCTGGAGGAAAAGGCGCCTCCCGCTGGGAAGATCAGCGTCATTGAGGGGCGATGCAAGGGCTGCGCCCTTTGTGTGGAATATTGCCCTTGCGGGGTTCTGGAGATGTCCGAGGCCTTCAACCGCAAGGGGTATCATCCTCCTCTTGTGGTTGAACCTTCTGCCTGTGTAGCCTGTCAATTCTGTGAAGAGGTCTGCCCGGAGTTTGCGATCTATTGCACGGTAGAAGAGGCTCAAGGGACAAGGCACAAGGCTTAAGGCAAATGCGATCTGGATAGACTTTCGTAAATTCATATTTACACATTGCTAGTTCCCATACGCTCGAGGGAGAACTTTGCCACCTGAGGCCGTCTTAACAGGAGATCATTTTATTAACGGTGATGAGGCTTCTGCCGAGGGAGCCATCGCAGCGGGGTGTCGCTTTTTTGCGGGATATCCCATCACGCCAGCCACAGAGGTTGCGGAAAGAATGGCGCAGCGCCTCCCCGCAGTGGGTGGTACCTTCATCCAGATGGAGGATGAAATCGCATCCATGGCCGCTGTGCTCGGTGCAGCTTGGGGAGGGGCAAAGGCGATGACCTCCACTTCTGGTCCCGGTTTTAGTCTGATGATGGAGAACATTGGCCTGGGAATCATCACCGAGACGCCCTGTGTCATCGTCAATATTCAGAGGGGCGGACCATCTACCGGCCTTCCTACCCTTTGTGGCCAAGGGGACATGATGCAGGCCCGTTGGGGTTCCCACGGGCATTACGAAATCATCGCGATCAGCCCAAGTTCTCCACAAGAGATGTTTGATTTCACCATAAGGGCCTTTAATCTTGCAGAGCGGTTTCGCATCCCGGTTCTCGTCATGGCCGACGAAGTGGTGGGCCACACCGTGGAACGCGTCACCATCCCGCCTGCCAAAGAGATCAAGGTGGTCAACCGTATCAAACCCACGGCGCCGCCTGAAACCTACCTTCCCTACAAGACAGATGAGTCTTTGATCCCTGTCCTACCAGATGCAGGAGATGGGTATAGGATCCACGTCACGGGGCTCACCCATGATGAAAGAGGATATCCCATGACAGATGCGGAAAATCAGGAAAAAATGGTGACACGCCTGATTCAGAAGATCCAGAAAAACAGGGATCAGATCATCGATTATGAGACCCAGTTTATGCATGGGGCCAAGATTGTCCTGGTGACCTACGGCTCTTCTGTAAGGCCAACCCTAAGGGCCATGCGCGCCTTGCGAAAGGGTGGTGTGAAGGTGGGCCTCCTCAAGCTGAACACCATCTGGCCGTTTGCTGAGGATCTGATCCGTAGATTGGCAAAAAAGGTGGATGCATTTGTGGTTCCAGAGGTGAACTTCGGCCAGATCGCCCTTGAAGTGGAACGATGCTCAGCCGGTCGAGCCATCACCGCCTCGATTCCCCATGCTGGCGGAGGTATCCACAATCCCAAACAGATCGTCAAGGGTGTGGAGAAGGTCTTGCACAGACTGGCAGGGAAAAGGAAGAAAGCATGAAACGGGAAGAGAAAGAGGGCCTATACAGGCATCCAAAGGATGACCTCCTAAGGGAAGACCGTATACCCCATATTTGGTGTGCGGGATGTGGTATTGGCAGTGCCTTTTCGGCCTGCATCACGGCCCTTCAGAAGGTAGAAAAAGATTATGACAGATTCGCTATTGTCTCCGGTATCGGATGTTCAGGGAGGGTGGCAGGATATCTCAAGATCGACTCCTTTCACACCACCCATGGACGGGCCATCCCTTTTGCGACGGGTCTGAAATTGGCCAAGCCTGAGTTGAATGTCTTTGTCTTCAGCGGCGAAGGAGACCTCTTCGCCATAGGGGGTAATCACTTTATCCACGCCGCGCGAAGAAATGTGGACCTTACGGTCATCTGTGTGAACAACATGAACTATGGAATGACCGGGGGTCAGGTCTCTGCAAATACGCCGATCGGCGCCAAGACGACCACAACGCCTTATGGAAACCCAGAAGTTCCTCTGAACCTCCCTTCTCTGGCCGCCGCCTGTGGGGCCGTTTATGTGGCCCGTTGGCTCTCCCTGGATGTGAGACGGCTCACACAATCCATTCAGGAAGCCCTGGTGAAACCTGGATTTTCCTTTGTAGAGGTGATCGGTCCATGTCCCGTCGCTTTTGGACGAAGGAATCGTCTGGGCACTCCGCTTGAGATGATCAAGTTGTACAATGAAAACAGCGTGATCAAAAACAATGTGCATCCAGATGAAACAATTATAGAAGAAGGAAAAAAGATGATCCTTGGAAAATTTGTGGACATCCAGCGACCCACTTTTCTGGAAATGCTCCCTGAGATGTCCGACACTGTGGGCACCATATGGCCCGACAAAGGAATAATCACAGAAAGCAGGGACGGGTAAGGGGGGAGGGATGATGGCCAAGAAGAGCGAATACCATGAGATCATCATCACAGGGTTCGGAGGACAGGGGATTATCTTAGCCGGCAATATCCTTGGGAAGTCCGCCACACTCTTTGAGAAAAGAAATGCAACCCTTATTCAATCATATGGTCCGGAGGCCCGGGGGGGTTCATGTGTCGCGCAGGTGGTCGTCTCCGAAGAGAACATCGAGTACCCGTATGTGGAAAATCCCCATGTCTTGATCTGTATGTCCCAGGAGGGTTTTGATAAGAATATCTCAAAGCTGGTCAAAGGAGGAGCACTATTCGCTGATTCCGGGCTCGTAAAAATCGAAAAGAAAAGAATCCCCAAGGGTGCCAAGGTTTACTCCATTCCGGCCACCCGTTTTGCAGAAGAGATGGGGGTCAAGATGATGGCAAATATCATCATGCTGGGGTTTATGGCCGCTGTCACGAAACTCGTCTCCTATAATGCAATTAAAAAGGCGGTCAATACCTCGGTGCCAAAAGGCACGGAGAAGAAGAACATGGCCGGTCTGGAAAGGGGATACCAGTACGGAATGGATCTGAAGCCCGAGAAGACTTAATCTGCCCGAACTCTGAATTAAACCAGGCAGGTAGGAAAGGAACGGAGGAACGAGGGGCGGAGCGAGTGGAGCCAATTCTGTATGACATCAAATAAAGGCATACTCATTATCGGAGCCACGCCACAGGGATTACAGGCCGCATTAACCTTGGCCCACTTGGGCAGGAAAGTAACCCTCATTGACAGGGACTCGGAAATTGACAAACCCCCTAAACACTGGAGTGACAAGGGCAAGCGCTGGCATCGATATCTCATCACGCAATCCTCCTATCACCCGCTCATAGAATTGCGCACCGAAACGGAAGTTAGGACCCTGGAACATGGAAAAGATGGGGCCAGAGTGGAATTACTTCAAAGACCCCAGTGGGTGCTTCCCGAATTATGCGTTGATTGCAAGAAATGCCTTCCCGCCTGTCCTGTTGACTTCTCGAGTGGTAGGAAGCCTCTGTTCCAAGTCGCAGTCCCCACCAGCATGGCCATCGAAAAGCGGAACAAGGCCCCGTGTCGATTAGCCTGCCCCATTGACATGAACCCCCAAGGTTATGTCGCCCTCATTGCCCAGGAAAGATTTGAGGAAGCGAATGATCTCATTAGAGACAAGAACCCACTCCCTCGGATCTGCGGCCGGATTTGCCACCACCCCTGCGAGACGGAATGTCGGCGCCAGGAGATCGATGAGCCCATTGCTATCTGTGCCTTGAAGCGGTTTGCGGCAGAGGAAGCAAAGAAGAAACCAAAGA
>JASFIT010000260.1:0-6801 GCA_050122535.1 Desulfobacteraceae bacterium
CCTCGGCGTCTTTTTCGTCGCTCTTTTGGCCATATTTCTCATTGCTTTTTTATTTGAGCGCGAGAAGAGTGGGATCACGAATCGTGAGCAGCAAAAAACGATGGCCCTCATGGAATCCAAAAAATATGTGGATGACATTTTGGCAAGATCCCCTGTCCCCACCTTCATCATAAATAAAGATCATCGGGTCATTCAGTGGAATCCCGCTTGCCAGGAGATGACAGGGATCGCGGCCGAGGAGATTCTGGGTAAAGAGGTATGGGAAGGATTCAGCATTGATGATCAGAGAAGTCTGGCAGATATTCTTCTAGAAGATCCAGATTTCGTGGCAGAAGCATACGGAGATACTGTCAAACCTGGCACAGAGAGCGGTTGGTACCAACTGGAAATGTTTCTGCCCAATCTCAAAGGGGGTTCGCGGGCACTCGTTACGGTTGCCCCGGTCTCAGATACCGATGGGAATGCCAGAGGGGCGATTCAGACCGTACAAGACATCACCACGCGGCAAAATGATCCCAGTGGTATACCCAATGATTTTACGGAAGATACAGAGGAAATATGGGCCAATCCCATTTTTAAGATCGATTCCAGGGGAAAGATCAGCTTCTGGAACAAGGCATGTGAGGAGAGTTTCGGCTACAGTACCTCACAGATGCTGGGCAGAACTCCCTTTACCTTCCTTTCGAGACGGTATAGGGACACCTTCAAAAAAACGATCATCAGCGCTTTCAGGGGGCAGACCATTAATAACAAGCAGTGGAAGTATTATACGAAAGCGGGCGAGCCTGTATATGTGCTGGCCAAGGTCTACCCAACAGAAGCTTCAGAGCAGAGGGGTAAGGAGTGCATCATTGTCAATACAAACATAACAGAGTTGAAATTGAAGATGAAAGAACTGGAGGAGGATGCACAGGAGAGCAAAGAGCAATTGGAGAATCTGGCCGAAGAATATGATTTGCTGAAAAAGAACATTGCCACCTATATACGAGGCAAGGAGAAGTTTGATCCTAATCAATAGACTTCATAGACCATAATCTCTGCCCCTTTTCCCTTGACCTTTTTGGGGCCCACCTTCTTGATATCAAATAGCCCTTTTACGTGCCTATAGGTTTCCTCCCCAATAAGAATCTGATTGGGTTCCGCAATGGATTCCAACCTTGAGGCCACGTTGACTGGGTCACCAATCACCGTATAATCCACCCGATTTGGCGAACCAATATTTCCAGCTACAACCCGACCCGTGTTAACGCCTATTCGGATATCAAATTGGGTCTCAACCCCTGTTTCGTCCATCATTTCCTTCAATTCTTCCCTCATTTGCTTCGCTGCCTGGAGTCCCCTTTCCGCATCATCTTCCTTTTCCATGGGTGCGCCAAAAACGGCCATCAGGCCATCGCCCAAATATTTGTCCAAGGTTCCCCCATACTGGAAGACAATGTCAGCCATCCGGTGAAAGTGTCTGTTCAAGATCATGTTTACTTCTCTGGGAGGCATCTGCTCAGAGAGGTGAGTAAATCCTACGATGTCCGTGAAGAGGACAGTCACGGTAAGCTCCCTTGGTTCCATGATGTCGTCTTTTGTCCATGCGCCCCCTTTTAGAATCGTCTCTATAACCTGCGGAGAGAAGTACCGCCGTAAGCGTCTAAGCATCCGCTCTTCTTCGCGGATTTGTTCATTGAGGCTGGCCTGTTCAATGATCATGGCCATTTGACTTCCAATGGCCTTAAGGAGTTCAAGGTCAGCCTTTGTAAACTGGTTGTCCAACCTGACGCTATCGAGCTGGATGGCGCCAATAATCCTGTCCTTCCTCCAGAGAGGGACACACATGGCCGATCTTATTTGCTGTATAAGGATGCTCTGGGCATGATCCAGTTCAGGATCTTCCATGGCATTTGAGGTCAGAAGCGCCACCTTTTCGTTGATGACTTTGTTAAGGATGGTTCGGCTTGCCCTTACCGGTTCCCCATCTTTTATGAGATCGTCTTTGTATTTGACCACGACGGGAACAGGTTCGGCCTCTTTACTCTCTCCTATGAGAAACAGGTAACCGTAGTCGGCGTCAATAACCATAAAAATCAGGTCCATGATCTTCTTGAGGAGCTCGTTGAAATCCTGGATAGAAGTCAAGTGGCGACTGATTTCGTAGAGCACAAATAGCACTTTATTGCTTCTCTCCAAGGAGGAGAGGTCCGCGGTGATCCTGGCAGGATCGCTGACAGCCTCAGAGGGTAGGGAGGAAACGGTAAGCACAGGCGAGTCTGAGGGATACTCCCGGGCATCTTGTTCTGTGATAAACATGAGACGGTTTGCACCAATTTTTATTTGGTCTTGGTGCTTCAGGAAGGTACTTTGGGTAGGTTTCTGATTCACCTCCGTACCATTTCGACTTCCAAGATCGGTCAGGAGATATCCTTCTTTTGTTTTTTCAATCCGCGCGTGTTTGCGAGAAACGGTAGGGCCGGGAAGGACGATATCATTATCGTCGCTTCGGCCTAGCGTCGTCTCGTCTTGTAAGAGGGGAAAGTTACGGACCTGGCGGTTTTTGGTTATGAGACGGACACTCGGCATGCTGCCTCTACTTCAGTTTCTCTATTAGAAAGATAGTAAAATAACGGTCACGTTGTCCAGACCTCCTGCCAGGTTGGCCTGCAAGACCAAGGAAAGGCCTATCTTGTAAAGTGACTTATCCTTGATGGAGTGAATTATGTTCAATATTTCTTCATCATCGAGCATATCATTCAAACCGTCTGAACAGATTAGGTACAGATCATCGGGTATCACCTTAGTACGGTAAAGATCTATCTTGGGGCTTTCGCTTATTCCCAAAGCGCTGGTCAATATATGTCTCTGAGGATGTTTCCTCGCCTCATCTTTGGTCAGTCTGCCCAGTCTTTGCTGTTCCGCCACCAGTGTATGGTCATTGGTGACCTGTTTCAGGGTCCCATTTCGCACTCGGTATAAGCGACTATCTCCCACATTCACTGCAGCCAGGTGTTTATCTTCTAAAATAACCCCAATGAGGGTCGTCCCCATCCCTCTCTTGGTAGGATTCTTGTCGGCCTCTTCACGGATTTTGCGGTTGGCCACTCGGGTGGCCGCCAAAAGACGGTTTTGCTCTATGCTCAGATCTTTGCGGTATTCTCCGGAGAAGTCTACCGTTTCGGACCGCGATCGGGTCACAAACTCTTCCATGCTCTTAACAGCGAGATGGCTTGCCATCTCACCTGATACGTGTCCTCCCATTCCGTCGGCGACAACGAATAGTCCTTCTTTATCGTTGCGCAGATAGCTGTCCTCATTATGTTCATGGGTTTTGCCCACGTCTGAAAATCCAAATGACTTAAATTCCATAAATTTATGCCTGATCCTCTAGGACCAAAAGCCCTTCAGCTTATGATAAGCAAACCCCCCTATTGTTAAGGGGCCGGCGAATGGCGTAACTATTCAGTATGACAGCATTAAATTAAATCAAGATATGGCAGGGAAGTCAAGATAATCCTCAGATATCTCTTCTTAATTCACACAAACTAAACCAAGATCTATCGTCGTGAAGTTTTAGTCAGTGATCTCCTCGTGTCGCATTCCGAAAATATCTTTATCATTATAGAAACCCTAAAAGTCATTGCCAGGAGCGAGATTCCTCGCCCGTCATTGCGAGCCCCCATAGATTCAGGGGCGAAGCAATCTCGTCTTTTATCGGTGTGCCTTCTTAGAAAGTACATGGCTCGGAACAGGCTCCGCAATCTCTTCAATGATTTTAGCCATGAGATTGCGTCGCTCCCTTCGCTCGCTCGCAATGACGAAAATATGAGGGAGTATTGGGTAAGGAGGTAAATTAGATGTGCTGAGCACGCAGGGATTTACCACAGCCAATTGCCGTTCTTATCCCAACGGCTGTTGGCTTGCACCCCGATTTTGGAGAGAAGATGATGAAACAGAAAGCGCCTGTTCCCTTTAAAATAACCAAGTGATTGATCATGGTCGTGTGGTTTGTACCCTTTGGAAAGGGCCTCGCCTAGTGTCATTGTGTTGGCCCTTTTACCAACCACACAGATATGATCAAAGTGAATTGAGTGATAAAGCTTGTCCTCGTCCGTGACGATCACGACGGCATTGCGTGGAATCTTCTCTTCAACCGTCACATAGATACTGAGAAAGAAAAAGACAATGAGAGAACTGAGGAGTATAACGGATACTATCTTGTATTTCTGTCTCATCCCGATCTTTCCAACATTTCGTAAGGGTGGGGCAAAACCTTCACGCTTTTAGAGTATCAGCATAATAATCAGACGTATCATTTGGTGTTACAACCTGACGCACACGCTCCCTTCAAGCAACAATTTCTGAATAGCTAGGGCCTTGATTTCCAACGGCCTTAAGATCCTCATCGTTTTTATAAACCTAAAAGGAGAATCAGTTCTTTTTGTCGTCATCTATCTTGGGAATCGGGAGCTTGAAAAATTTGATCCCTTCATCCTCCAAAATCTTCTCTTCGTCCGCAGTCGCTGATCCCTTAATATTTCGCTTCTCGGTCACGTCGTAGTGCATCTTCAATGCCTCTTTGGCGAAATCCGTCCCCACATCATCAAAGTTTTTGTCCACGTATTCCACTACTTCCTTCGCCAATCGACTATAATCGATGGACTCCACGTCTCTTTTCGCGTCAGGTTGAGAAGAAGTCCTGGTGGCCACAGGAGAGATAACTTTCCTCACCTGAGTATCACTACAATATGGGCAGACGATCATTCCCTTGGCCTTCTGTTCCTCAAATGATTGCGCATTATTGAACCAGGCCTCAAATATGTGCCCTTCAGAACACTCTAGGTCAAATGCTATCATTTATGGTTGCCTTCTTGATTTGACGTCTCAGTAGGTTCAAATTGACCATATCCCAATCCAGTCCGTCTTTATTCTTGCCTTTAGGTGTTTCTATCAAAAAGGGCAGGTGGGCAAGTTTGGGGTCATTCAGGAAAAAGGAGAAGGCCTTCAATCCAATAAACCCGGCCCCAGGATGTTCATGTCTATCTACCCTTGATCCAAGACCGTTCTTAGAATCATTGAGGTGGAAAAGCCTCAGACGATCCAATCCTAATATTCTATCAAATTCTCCAAAAAATTGCCTGTAGGCTTTCGCGCTCCTGAAATCATAGCCTGCCGCAAAGGCATGGCATGTGTCCATGCAGACGCCCAATCGTTCCTGGGCTTCAGTCATTTCCAATATCTCAGCCAGATGCTCCAGGCGATAACCCAGACTTGTTCCCTGGCCGGCCGTCATCTCCAATAGGATTCTCACACGATAATCGCCCATGCGCTCAAAGACCCGATTGAGCGCATCGGCTATCCGCCTCAGCCCCTTCTTTTCACCATCGCCAACATGGGCTCCCGGATGCATCACCAGATAGGGGATCTCCAGTAGCTCCGCCCTTTCCAGCTCCTGGAGAAGAGCACGAAAAGACTTTTCAAGGACATGGGAGCGCGCTGAGGCCAGGTTAATCAAGTAGCTGTTGTGCGCAGCCACGGCCAGAATGGAGGTCTCCTCACAGGCTCTATGAAAAAGATCAATTTCTTTTGCAGATAATTTCTTGCTGTTCCATCGGTTCCGATTCCGGGTAAAGATCTGAATGACCTCGCATCCAGCCTCTCCACCCCTCAGGGGTGCCCTATACAAACCACCAGCAATGGACATGTGGGCACCGAGCCGTGGCATCTTATTTTTCTGTGTAAAGAACCGCCAGGATCTTCGTTGTCTTTTTACCGCGGGTTTTTACCAGATGGGGAACCGTGGAATCATAATAGATGGCATCCCCTGGATCCAATATATGTACTTCCTCTCCCAGACGAACTTCCATCTGTCCCTGCAAGACAAAAATAAACTCTTGCCCGTCGTGAGTCGATCTCTCTTCTTCTGTCTCGGCAGCTTCAAGTGTCACCAGAAAAGGTTCCATATGTCTATCTTTTTTGTGAGGCGCCAAAGACTCGTACTCATATCCATAGTACTTTGCTTTCTTCGAATCATACCGGGACATCACTTTTCTGTCGCGGCGCCGGACAATGGTGTAGGGCCTATCCTGTTCACCTGAGATGAAATAGCCCATTCTCATCTCAAGGGCCTTGGCCAGCCTGATGATGGTTCCCAATGGAGGCGCGACGACGCCTTCTTCGATTTGGGTGAGCATGGAAACGTCAATGTTTGTCCTCTGGGAAACATCCTCAAGACTCAATCCACGTCTATCCCTGACCTGCCTGACCCTTTCGCCCACATTGACAGGGATGTGCTCTTCGGGGACTTCTGGCCTGATGCTCTCCATGAAATCCTTTTCTTGCTCGCTTCTTGCAAATTGGTGGGAGATTTCAGAAAGGAAATCTTCGTATGCCTCTCTTGGGTCTCTTTGTTTTTGTTCTTTTGTCATGGAGGATTTCCTATTTCACATTTCTCTAACAAATCTTGCGTCCCGTTCAAAGACTTTCTCGTTTATAATTATCATTTTATGGTAGGGAAGGTCAAGGGAGGGCTAAATAGTATCAAGTTTCTAGCACAAAGATGACCTCCATCCTTACCCGGTATTCACTGATTTTTCCATCTTCTACAGCGACCCTTTGTTCTATAATACGCAGGCCGGTAATATTCCGCAATGTGCGGTTGGCCCTCTCAAAACCCACCCTGATGGCCTCATCAAAGCTGTTAGGGGATGCAGCTATTACCTCCGAGACCCTGGCGACTCTTTCCATAACTTACCTCCGAATCATGAATTTTTGAAATCCTGGTTTTCTTTACCGATCACGCCAGCACGTTCCAGCTAT
>JASFIT010000261.1:0-6790 GCA_050122535.1 Desulfobacteraceae bacterium
CAAAATGGGCAATATATTCTGGGCGAGGAAACCACCAAACTGGAAGAAGAATTTTCAGACTACATCGGGGTAGCGTATGGTGTGGGTGTAGGGAGTGGCACCGAAGCCCTGCATTTGGCTCTGGTGGCTTGTGGGGTGTCCAGAGGGGATGAAGTCATTACGGTCTCCCATACGGCTGTAGCCACTGTGGCCGCCATCGAGTTGATCGGAGCTGAGCCAGTTCTTCTTGATATTGAGCCAGATTACTACACACTGAATCCTGAGGCCCTGGAAGAGGTGGTGAATTCCAAGACGAAAGCGATCATCCCGGTTCACTTGTATGGACAGCCAGCAAATCTGGAACCCATATTGGAAATTTCCAGAGGGCGCAATCTTTGCGTCATTGAAGACTGTAGCCAGGCCCATGGCGCCATATATCAAAATAAACGCGTGGGGGCCTGGTCTCACATGGCCTGTTTCAGCTTCTATCCCACGAAAAATCTGGGGGCCCTGGGAGATGGAGGCATGGTGGTAACGAACGACCATGCGCTGGCTGGAAAGGTGCGTCTCCTACGGGAGTACGGGTGGAAGGAGAAGTTTAAGAGTGACCTCCCGGGTTGGAACTCCCGTTTGGATGAAATTCAATCAGCCATTCTTCGGGTCAAGCTAAAACACCTGGAGAAGGACAATGATCTGCGGAGGCAGACGGCTAGGCTCTACATGGAGGAATTAAAGTCGTGTGATGTGGCTTTGCCAAGGGTTCGATCCGATTCCACACATGTGTATCATCAATTCGTGGTGCGTTCATCTCGGCGCGACGCTTTACAGGAATTCCTTGTTGATAGAGGTATAGGAGCCCAAATACACTATCCCATGGCGGTGCATGAACAACCGGCCTATTGCAACAGAGTGGGAACTTCCACAGATTTATCTGTAACAGAAAGGACCGTGAAAGAAATCCTTTCCCTTCCCATTTATCCTGAACTCACGCAGAGGGAAGTGGAAAAGATCATTGAGGCGGTAAGCGCGTTTTTTTCGTGATAGGGGAGGCATGCGATTTTTTTGTAACGGGCTTATAGTTGAACACATCTGGCCTGTCATTGTCGGGAGGGTATCTTGATTGAGGGCGTTGTTTTAAAAGAATTGGTCACCCACGCAGACGACCGGGGCTTTTTCCGTGAAATCATCCGTTCATCAGATGACTCTTTTGCAGAAGGCTTCGGTCAGTGGAGTCATAGTCTCATGTTTGATGGTGTCATTAAGGCTTGGCATTACCACCGTATCCAAACAGATTGGTGGTACGTGGCCACTGGGGTCCTCCGGGTAGGGCTATGTGATCTTCGCGAAGACTCCCCCACGTTAAAAGAAACGATGGATTTCTACATGGGGGATCTACAGCCTGCAAAGGTTATTAAGATCCCACCTGGAATCGCACATGGGTGCAAAACCATTCAAGGCCCTGTCAACCTATTTTACTTCACATCCCACGTCTATAACCCTGCGGATGAGATACGCCTCCCGTACGACGATCCTCAGATCGATTTTGACTGGATGGCTCGGCCAACAACCAAGTGATTAAGCGGGAAGGCGTTCAAATGGCGTGGTGAGGTGAGAAGGCCTCATGGGAGATCAAGGGATGCATTTTTTGACGTGTGAGGGGACGCGAGTATGAGTCAGATATTCATTGCTGGCCCATGGATTACGGAGCATGAGATCAAGGTTGTGGAAGATGCCATGCGCAATGGTTGGTATGAGCATGCATATGATTATTGTGAAAAATTTCAAGAAGTATTTGCCGCCTACCACAACCGCAAATACGGCATTATGACACCAAATTGCACCACGGCAATCCATTTGCTTTTGGCAGGCCTTGGCGTTTCTGAAGGCGACGAGGTTATCCTGCCCGAATGTACCTGGATAGCCACAGGAGCGGGAATTACGTATCTGAGGGCCACACCGGTGTTCTGCGACATTGATCATATCAATTGGTGCCTTGATCCTGAATCCGTAGAAAAGAGCATAACACCCCGGACAAAGGCAATCATCACAGTGGATATTTATGGGAACATGCCGCTGATGGATGCGTTGCTTGAGATCGGGGATCGACACCATATTCCCGTTATTGAGGACGCGGCAGAGGCTTTGGGCTCAACATACAAGGGAATTAGAGCGGGTAAATTCGGAATCGGCTCGGTTTTCAGTTTTCATCGGACCAAGACATTGACGACGGGTGAAGGCGGAATGCTGCTCCTTGATGACGACGAGCTGTATGAACGTTGCATGTTCTTGAGGGATCATGGGCGAAAACTTGATGGCCCCATGTACTATAATTATGAAGTTACGTATAAATACATGCCATTCAATGTACAAGCAGCGCTTGGGTATGCGCAGTTCCAAAGGCTTGATGAGTTGGTAGGTCGCAAGCGGGATCAGTTGTTCTTCTACAAAAAGCATCTGCGTGATGTGGAAGACATTGAACTCAATCCAGAACCTGAAGGGGGCATTAATGGAGCATGGATAACAGCCCTGCTCTTCGGTAAATCACACCAAATCACGAAACAGGAGGCCATTGAAAGGCTGGCAAAATTGGGGATACCCGCACGCCCATTTTTCTATCCCTTATCATCCCTACCTGCCTATCCAGGCTGCCGAGAACGATATGAGCCAAGGAATCCACTGGCATACGATATTTGCTCGAGAGGCATTAATTTGCCTGGTGCCGCAAATCTCACTGAGGAGCAGATGTTCAGAGTCTGTGAAGGCATCCAAACCATTTTGACAAGGTAGGGGCATTAAGGCCACAAAAGACGAGGACCGAAGAAAAACATGAAAGTGGAATTACCCAGTTTGCAAGGGAAGAGAATTTTAATTACGGGAGGTTTGGGCTTTATTGGAAGCAATCTGGCTCATCGATGTCTTGAGCTGGGTGCCCAGGTGACGATCTATGACTGCCTGGATCCCCGCTCAGGAGGTAATTCATTCAACGTACACGATATACAAGACTCTATTGAGTTGTGTTACCATAACATATTGGATTTTTCCCAATTATCACAAAATGTCATCAATAAAGACGTGGTCTTTAACTGTGCCGCCTCCACATCCCATCCTTTCTCCATGCGAGAACCCTGGATCGACTTGGATGTGAACGGCAGGGCGGTGATAAATCTGCTGGAGGCGGTCCGCCGTTTCAATAGAGATGTGAAGTTTATTCACCTCGGCACCACTACCCAGTTGGGCAGACTTCAATATCAGCCAGCAGATGAAAAGCATCCTGAGTTTCCCACCGACATCTATTCTGCCAACAAATGCGTCTCGGAAAAGTACGTGTTAGTCTATGCAAACGCTTACCAGCTCAGAGCAACAGTGATTCGTTTGTCCAACGTCTACGGACCGAGAGCCAGTATTCATAGCCCAGATTTTACATTCAACAATTTTTTTATTGGATTGGCGCTTCAGGGAAAGGACGTCACCGTATACGGTGAAGGTTCCCAACTGAGAAATGTGATTTATGTGGAGGACGTGATTTCAGCGTTAATTCTGGCTTCTCAAACGGACAAAACCAATGAAGAGACCTTTTTCGTCGTGGGAGATGATCACTACAGTGTGGCTCAGATTGCCGAAGCGACGGTCAAGCACATGGGCTCGGGGAGCGTCAAATATGTGGAATGGCCCCAAAGTAGAAAATCTGTAGAAGTGGGTGACGCCATCATTAGTAACAAGAAGATCAAAGAATGCCTGAACTGGGTCCCACAGTTTGATTTGGAAAAGGGCTTGGTTGCCACCAGGACCTATTATGAGGGTTGTCTGGAATCGTATTTGAGGTAAGACCGTGAAAATAGTCGTTACTGGAGCATTGGGACATATTGGATCTCGAGTCATTCGGGAGATACCAAAGGCCTTTCCCGAAGCAAGGGTCGTTTTGATCGATAATCTACTCACCCAGCGGTATTGTTCTCTTTTTAATTTGCCTGCTGAATGTGATTATAGGTTCATTGAGGCGGACGTGCTAGACGCAGATCTAAATTCTATCATAACGGGGAGCGATGTGGTTCTGCATTTGGCCGCTATTACAGATGCAGCGAGCAGTTTCAAGAATAAGGACCAGGTGGAAAATGTAAATTATAACGCGACCGTCAAAGTTTCAGGGGCTTGCAAGGATGCAGGCGTTCCGCTGATTCATGTTTCGTCAACCAGCGTCTACGGGACACAACGCGAGATCGTGGACGAGGCCTGTTCTCCTGAAGACCTCCGGCCACAAAGCCCTTATGCTGAGACGAAATTGAAAGAAGAGAAATTTCTTCAAGGTATGGGCCATTCAGGAGAATTGGATTTTGTCATTTGTCGTTTCGGAACCATATGCGGTGTTTCGCCAGGCATACGGTTTCACACAGCGGTGAACAAGTTTTGCTGGCAGGCGGTTATGGGGCAACCGCTTACGGTCTGGACAACAGCCTTACACCAGAAACGCCCTTATCTAACCCTAAGCGATGCCGTGCGAGCGCTTATCTTTATTATGAAAAAAGACTTGTTTGATAGAACCGTCTATAACGTCTTGACTGAGAACTTGACTGTAAACGCCATTATAGGATTCATCGCACAACGGGTAGCAGACCTTGACATAGAATATGTAGATGCTGAAATCATGAACCAGTTGTCCTACGAAGTCTCGAGTCTTCGGTTCACGAAACAGGGTTTCCAATTCAAAGGGAAAGTGGAGGATAGCGTCCATAAAACCCTTGACTTGCTGGAGGCAGCCGCATCGAGCCGTAGTCTCAGGGAAGAAGTCAAAGAGAAGAAAATGAACGTTGGCAACAGGCAGCGGGCATGAGTAAGAAAAATCTTCACATCTGGGAAGGTATCTATGATCGTTTTCCCATTGATGACTCTGGGGGGATCTTTGAATCTGAGCGATGGCTTAAGTCACTCCCAACCTTTTCTCAGGAAGAGAGAGGTGAAACTCTGTCACCTCACTCTCTGATCCACGAATATCCCCTTGCCCCATTCGTGGCCATTCTCATCGTCTCATCGGATGATCCTGTACAGGTCCTCGATTTCGGGGGGGGACTTGGCAATAGTTTCTTCCCGCTGATAGCCTCCTTAGCTGCCCCGGGCCTTGTTGAATTCCATGTTGTGGAGACTCCCATGGTTTGTCGCCACGGCCGTGAGCTATATGAAGAATACCAGAACCTGCATTTCCATGAGGCATTACCTGGTGATACGGAAAGGTTTGATATCGTCCATGCCGCGGCGGCCCTGCACTACGTGGCAGATTGGCGCATCATGCTTGAAAGGTTTGCAGCATATGAGCCACGTTTTATAATGCTTTTTGGCCTTACTGCTGGTGATATAAAAACCTTTGCAACATACCAGAACTATTATGGTTCAAAGGTCCCTGTGTGGTTTTGGAACGTGAACGAGATCATAGATACAATGAAAGATTTGGGCTATGAACTCACGTATAAATCCCTTTTGGCAGCATCTTATCTCGGTGAAGTCCAGCCCCTCCCGATGGGAAATTTTCCAGCAGAGTATCGACTTGAGCGAAAATGCAATTTGATGTTCACACACAAGGATCATACAAAGCTGTGAGAGCGTGAATGCCAAGAGCCATCATTCATATCGGAGCCAATAAAACAGGATCCACCACCTTGCAGCGCTGCATTTTCGCAAGGAGCGAAGGGTTGGTTTATCTAGGAGAAGACTGTGCTGGTTATGAGAATTATAGGGACATCCTGAATTCCCTCGTCTCCGATGATGACTTCCATTTCGATTATGAGAGGGCCAGCGAAACCTTTGAGAGATTCATGTCAGCGTGCGGTGAAAAGACATTTCTGTATTCCAACGAAGACATCATGACAAGCAGGGTCCCTTCGCAATGCGCCCGACGATTGCACCAATTCGTCCCCGATGCCGAGATACTGGTAGTTGTCAGGAATCAGTTGACTGCCATCCCTTCATTTTACGCCAATCACGGCGCCTACCTCAAAATGGTCCCCCGGAAATATTGGAGGCGTTATGTATCATTTGGTGATTGGATGGGCTATTGCACCGAGTTTATAAAATACAGCCCCCTCGATAGCTACTTCTATAACAAGATACTGACCCTATACACATCCCTTTTCGGCAGAGAAAACATTCATGTACTGCTTTATGAGGATTTTGTGAACGCCAAGGTGAAATTCATAGACGACCTCTGTGGCATCCTGAGAATAGACAAAGAGGAAGCATTGAGGCATCTCCAAGATAGACGCGAGCGGAGGCGGAACACGCAGCGAGAGTTTAGATATCACCAATTCCGCACACTGTTTCTGGGAGGTAGATCTTTTGGTGGTCGTCTGCCATTCGGGGCAGCTCTAAGGAGAATTTGGAGGAGATTTCTCGAAGGGGGACCGCCCGCCGATGGTTTTATGTCCGATGCGTGGCGGAATCGGATTGTGGAACTGTACAGGGAAGACAATATGAAACTGGCAAAAGAATATCATCTTCCCCTGAGAGAACTTAATTATCCCATGCCATAGTGAGGTATGATGCTTTGATTATTAAGAAAGGGATCGATTAAGGTAACACCATGACGAAAAAGCAGCTTTACACACGAGCAGAATTTGAAGAACTCAGAAGAGAATCCGCGAAAAAGATGGCCGAAGACAAGGCGCTTCTAAGGGATGCCCTTGATGTGAAGGTGCGAGCCGGCCATCAGTACTATTGGGTTCATCAAACGAACTGGTTTGGGGAACCAGTCTTACAATTGCCACAAGATCTGTTTGCCCTACAAGAGGTCTTTTTCAAATCCAGACCCAAATTCGTTATTGAA
>JASFIT010000262.1:0-6782 GCA_050122535.1 Desulfobacteraceae bacterium
GGCGACAGCGCCTGTGGTTGTTGGTAAGCCCCGCCAGCTCATGGCCAGACCGGTCGTCACATCCGGAATCTGATTTAGGCCAGCATCTCCCCTTAACTGCAAGACCACGTCGAGCACCTTTTGTCCTCCAGTGCATTCAAAGAGACATCCCACACCGAGACAACCCCCCGATGGGTTCACAGGAAGGTCTCCAGAAATCTCTGTGACGCCGTCCATGGTCAATTGGCCAGCTTCACCAGGACTACAGAGTCTTAGAGCCTCAAGATGCTGGAGCTCTTTGTAAGAGAATTCGTCACTGACCTCCGCAAAATCCACCTCAGAACGGGGTGATCGGATGCCAGCCATCTTGTAAGCCATATCGCCTGCCAATTCCGCATAAACGGCCTTCCCCCAATCGCGCGTCTCCAGCCCAGGGGTATCTGATGTCCAACCTATACCTCTTACCCAAATAGGGATGTCACTCAATGCCAGGGCGGTTTCTGCCGTGGCCATGACAATCACCACGGCCCCATCTGAGTAAGGGCTGATGTCCAGCTCGGACAGGGGATAGGAGACCATGGGAGATTCCATGACATAGTCCAAGGTCAAATCGCAGCCGTGACCAGCCAAGGGATTGAACATGGCGTTGCGCTTGTTTTTCACCACCACTTGAGCGCACTGCTCACGGAAACTTCCTGTCTCGTAAAAGTAGCGGTTCATTTCCATGCCAGCGATGTAATCGGAATGCTCCTTCAATGGACGGTTGTAGATGGGATCCAGGGCAAAATCCGTTAAGTAGGTCTTGGTGATCATATTGGAGGCCTTACTCAAACCCTGGACAGCCACCAGATCGTACAGACCGGATCTAAGCATCATCACGCCAGAAGCCATAGACTGGATGAAATCTCCTGGCACTGTATATATGGGCCTCAATACAGCCCCCACCTGGTCTGGGGCGTATTCATCCGCGATGCTGTATCCCTCACAAAAGTCCTCGGATGTGGCTACAAAGGCGCCAATCTCTTTCGGTTCCACACCGGCGTCCATGTAGGCCTTTTGGGCGGCTTCATAGGTCAATTCGCGGAACGAGAGGTCAGGCGTCGTGGCCCGAAATCCCGTGGTGCCAATACCTATAATGGCAATTTCTTTGGTCATAGACATCCACCTCCTTTGGGGCTAAGGTTGTTTACATGTTCAAAAGACAGTCAGTCATACAAGAACCTAAAGAATGGTTTATGATGGGAATATTGGTCTGCTAAAACGAAATATTTTAATAGTAGGATATTTTCCATAAGTCAATATCATGTGTCATAAATCTCAGAGACACCCAAATCCACCGTCTAATTTAGGTGTCAAGACTGAAATCAGCAGGTTATGGGGTATTCCTGATGGTGGATCAGGCAAACACTTTCCAATTGACAATTCAACCCCCCTGCCTATATGTATCAGTTCAGAACGCCACGCCTTTGCTTTATTTTGAAGTCAAAAACCTGGTCCTTTGGGCCAGGTCAGAAATTCTTGGTTTTGTCTTGGGCGATAGAATCCGTTTTAAGTGAGCTAAAGTTGAGGCTCGCCGGTGGCGAGGTCGATTTTGAAATTGAGAAAAATCTCATTCACTTTAGGCATTTTAGGCACTTTAGAACACTTTAGGCACTCTAAAGGCGGTAGCGTGATGAAGCCCCTTTTTTGGGGGGTAAATCAAAGCCTAGTCCCATTGACAGCTGCAGGAAGCCACTATGGACTTTAGCCTTTCCATGGAACAAGAGATTTTGCGGAACTCGGTCCGTCAGTTTGCCGAAAAAGAGATCAAACCGATGGCAAAAGAGCTGGATGAAAGGGAAGAGTTCTCCTATGAGACCATGGAAAAGATGGCAGGGCTGGGTCTTTTCGGCATGTTTGTTTCCGAGGAATATGGGGGTCAGGGCATGGATTATGTCTCCTACATCATCGCAACCGAAGAGATCGCTAGAGTAGACGGTTCTCACGCGGCCACCATCGCGGCAGCCAACTCTCTTGGCATAGGTCCCATCTATTATTTTGGCGATGAGGCACAGAAGCAGAAATATCTTCCTAAACTCTGTGCCGGCGAGACCCTCTGGGGATTTGGTCTGACCGAGCCCAACGCGGGTTCAGATGCGGGCAACACACAGACAACGGCTGCTCTGGAGGGTAATGAATGGATTGTAAATGGAAGCAAGATTTTTATTACCAATGCCTCAACCAGGATTACCGCCGGTGTGACAGCGCTATGCCGAAGTGGTACCCGAGAAGATGGGCGTCCAGAACTCTCCTGTATTCTTGTGGAATCGGGGACGCAGGGATTTGAGGCCCGCGAGATGCACGGAAAGATGATGTGGCGCGCGTCCAATACCAGTGAGCTATACTTTGACGACTGCCGTGTTCCAAAGGAAAACACGCTAGGGCCCCAGGGAAACGGTTTTTATCAGATGATGCAGACTCTGGATGGAGGCCGTCTTTCCATTGGCGCCATGGGCCTGGGCGGGGCTCAAGGCTGCTTTGAACTGGCCATGAAATACAGCAAAGAGAGGGTACAGTTTGGGCAACCCATAGCCAATTTCCAAGTAAATGCATTTAAGCTGGCTGACATGGCGCTGGAGATCGAGTGTGCTCGTCTCCTTCTCTATAAGGCCTGCTGGTTGCGAGACAACGACAAGCCGTTTGCAAAAGAGGCAGCGATGGCAAAGCTCTACTGTTCTGAAGTGATGTACCGTTGTGCCAACCATGCCATCCAGCTCCATGGTGGTTATGGACTGATGAAGGAATATGACGTGGAAAGATTCTACCGGGATCAGAAACTTCTGGAGATAGGGGAGGGGACCTCCGAAGTCCAAAGGATTGTTATCTCTAGGTTGATAGGAGCTTTGTAAAGGAGGTGTGCTCTTTCATTGCAAGGCCACGTCCCTTTTCTCAAGGCCGTATCTACTGTGTGCGTGGGCGGTGACCCAATATTTTGCGGTTTAACAAAGTGACGGGAGACTCCCAGGGGCGCAGAGGCGCACCCGCCCGCCTCGCCTGAGTGAGCTCATGCTCGCGATGGCGGGCAGGAACCTCAAAATATTGGGTCACTGCGGGGCTCGGTGGAATTTTTTTTGAGATACGGCCTTTCGAAGAGGGCCGTGGCCTCGCCCTATTGGCTCTTATGTGGCTTGAGCAAGGTCGGGTTTCTAGGGCGGGATTCTTTACTTTAGGCACTTTAGTTCATTTTAGTCACTTTAGTCACTTCAATTCACTGTGACCTCGTCATGCTAAACCGTATTCTAGGCAAAGAAATTGCCGCTTATGTCAGGGCTCATCGTGGCTTAGTCGTCATCTCCGTCCTTCTTACCGCTATCTCCGCATTATTTGTTGTCATCCCTGCCTATCTTCTTCAACCCTTCGTGGATGAGGGGATGAAGAGCGGCTCTGATCCGGCGACCTGGAAGATCCCCTGGATAGTCTTTGACTTCAGTTCTGGTGTATCGTGGCATCGTACGGAGCTGGTTCTGGTTGACGGCGTCTCCCCGAACCACCTTCTGGGCATTCTCACCTTCGTGGCCTTCTTGTCCGTTCTCTTCAAATCAATCAGCATATACTTCAGCCAAATTGCGGCAGCCGCCTTTTCTAATAGGGCCATCAGGTCTCTACGGATAGATCTGTTCGATAAGTTCATCTCCCTCCCCCTCGGCTTCTACCACAAGAGAAAGACAGGAGAGCTCATCTCGAGGGCCACGGCAGATCTTACTGTTATGCAGGAACGCATCGGAAATATCCTCATGGGCCTGGTTCAACATCCACTGACGGCCCTGGCCTTCCTCATATATCTTCTCATCATGAATTACAGGCTCACCCTGCTCGTTTTTTTTGTGGGTCCGGTGCTCATCGGTTTAGTAAGACTTCTCGGGAGAAAGGTGAAGAAGCATTCCACCAGGGTTCAAGACGCCATTTCTGAAGTCACGGCATCCTATCAGGAGTCCCTCGTCTGTCTGAAGGTGGTTCAGGGATTCTGCATGGATGAAGTGGAGTCAAAGAGATTCCGCAAACTGGCGGACCTGCTCTACAAAAAGGTCATGCACTGGAATCGATGGTTTTTGGCGGTGAGCCCCATGATGGATTCAACGGTATTTCTCGTATTGCCCGGTGTTCTCATCGTGGGCAAGGTCTATTTTCATCATACGTTGGGTGAGCTCATCTCCATGATCTATGCCTTTTCCAGAGTCTATGCGCCCATCAAGAGTCTGGCGAGAGTGAATACCGAACTTCGCACCCTTCAAGGCGCCACGGAACGCGTCTTCGGTATAATGAAGACCATTCCTGATATACAGGACCAGCCCGGGGCTAAGATTCTCCCAAGACATGAGAAATCCATAGAATTCAAAGGTGTGAATTTTTCCTATGAGCCGGGTGTACCCGTTCTCAAGGATGTCTCTTTAAAAATCGAGAAAGGAGAGATAGTCGCATTTGTGGGTTCCACCGGGGCGGGGAAAAGTACACTGTTGGATCTCGTTCCCCGTTTCTATGACGTGACTGAGGGCAGCATTGCCATTGACGGAACAGACATCCGCAAGGTGACGATTGCGTCATTGCGCAGGCAAATAAGTATTGTCAGTCAAGATGTTCTGCTCTTTCACGATACGATTGCCAATAACATAAGATACGGTCATCCAGGAAAAAGCATGGAAGAGGTGATTGAGGCGGCAAGGGCGGCCCATGCACACCATTTTATCGTGGAACAGGCCCAAGAGTATGGCACCATCGTTGGCGATCGGGGGACCCTCCTGTCTGGGGGACAAAAGCAACGCATTGCCATTGCAAGGGCAATCCTGACAGGCCCCTCAATACTGATACTGGATGAGGCGGCTTCAGCCCTGGATGCAGAAAGTGAGAGGTTGGTTCAAGAGGCTATCGAGAGACTGAGGGGAGGACTGACGATTCTGGTGGTGGCCCACCGTCTCAGTACGGTCATGAAAGCAGATCGAATCTATGTGCTCGAGAAAGGGAGAATCGTAGAATTTGGGACTCGGGATGAATTGATGGTGCTCAATGGCCGGTTCCGGCAGCTGCACGACATGCAATTTAGGACCTAAGCATTTCCGATCTGGAAACGGCCCTTTTACGAGCATATTCCAGAGTGCCCCACCTTTTAGGGCAGGGATGAATGGCATCCTTTTAAATTCGCCTCCCTCTAGAGACTGTGTCGCAATTCGACAAAGCTGTCATTCCGGGCGAGCCCAACCCCGTATCGAGTACGGGGCAGGCTTGTGGGGGGAGACCCGTGGTTCGACAGGCTCACCACCCTGCGCGAAGTCGAAGGGGAATCCAGGAGCATCGTGTAATATCAGATCTTTCTGGATCCCGGCTCGCATCCCGCTCCGCGGGATTTGGCCGGGATGACGAATTGCGACACAGCCTCTAGAGGGGGAGAAGAAGGTATGCCTTCCGGCAATGCCTGTTGCAAATTCTACATGACCAGATGTCTTGGTAGAAAAGGCAGGCGCGTACGCCGGTCATCTGTTCAAAACTTGGGTGATGTCTTCCAGGGAAAGACCAGAGATCCGAACGGTTTTCAGTCTGGAGCTCTTTCCTGAAATGATCTCAATCCTTCCCTTGGCGATCCTGAGCCTCTTGGCGAGGAGCTCGATGAGGGCCTTGTTCGCTTTTCCTTCCACAGGAGGCGAAGTCAAATTCACTTTGAAAACGTCACCCTCTTTGCCTATAACCTGATTCCTTGAGGATCTGGGAAGAACCTTGACTCTGATACGGGTTTGGACGTCAACGCTCATAGGCTTTTCGTTTACGATAGGGGAGAATCTTCGTGTATTTCTTTAAGGGTATCATAGACATCGTCATCGTTATTTTACTTCTCAGGCTGCTGATCAGGCCAAGAGAGGCGTTTTTCGATCCCATCTTTGGGTTGATCTACCGCATCACGAACCCACTTCTGATTCCCGCTGGATACATTACCCGGAACGCCTCCTATGGGACCATTCTGACCATCTTGGCTTTCGTGGTACTAAGGGGGGGAGTCTACGTTCTTATTCAACCCATGTCATTCTTGTTTGGAATCGGGATAAGCCTTTTTAGCCTGGTTAAACTGCTTTTTCAAGCCTATATGGTCATGTGGGTTGTCTCTCTTTTAACGGCAAGAAGCTTTGGGTCCTCCTTTCTTTTACTGATCGATCGGGCTTTCAGACCCCTCCGTGGGATTCTCAGGCGTCTTGGAATCCCAAGACAGAAATTTCATGTGTCTGTTTTTCTTTTTCTGCTGATCCTCTATGCCCTTCTGAGTGCCATCATCCGCTACACTATAATTCCAAAGGCTATGCTTTCACTTGTTTCGTTTATTATGGGACTGAGCGAAGGTTTGATACTGTTCCTGGGCCTTTTCCAATTCCCAGGCTTCTTCTTTCTGGTGATTATAGCGGGTGTCGTTCTTTCTTGGGTGAGTCCTGACCCCTCCAATCCTGTCGTCCAAGCCATTTACGGAATCAGTGAACCCCTTTTAAGACCCTTCCGTCGATTTGTACCCCCTCTAGGGGGACTCGACCTCTCACCCATGGTCGCCCTCTTCTGCTTTCAACTCCTCGGAAGGCTTGGTCAAGAAATGATTGAAAGGCTCATGAGAATGGTATAAACACTTTGGCGGGTGAATATGGCAGCGGTAATAAAAAAAATGTCAGAGCAGGCCATAAGCCGGGTTCTGTTTCCCTGAGCAGTCACCTGATCAGGGACAATGACCATTCATCTAGTCTCGACGTTACCATCGAGATCAAGCGACCTACCCGGGAACTTGGGCGGACCACCCT
>JASFIT010000263.1:0-6747 GCA_050122535.1 Desulfobacteraceae bacterium
CATCCTTCCCATATCCATGGTCAAAACCGGCTTGTCGCCCCGTTCCGGCGTGACATGACCGACCACACTTGTGCCACCACCGTAAGGTATTATGATTGCACCGGTCTCTTTGGCGTATTGGATAAGCGCCTTAACATCTTGTTTAGTGATAGGGTAGGCAACGCCATCAGGAAGGGCACCGAGGTTTCCACTCCGCAGAGCCAGCCAGTCTGGAAGGCTTTGTCCTCGCGCGTGACGTACACGTTCCTCTGGCCCTTTGGATACCAAGGGATGATCGGGCAGACGAGATTCCGGCGCTCTTTTCAGAACCTCATCCAAAGTTGCATCAGGTAGTGGTGTCCCTTCACCGATTTTATCTACCAGATATCGGTAGGCGTCGCGGGATAAAGGAAAGGTCGTTGTCTCCTCTCCCCAACCATTCCAACGTCTCATGTTTCTCCCCTCATATCAGAAAATCCCATTTCCTTTTATTGACTATTGTAATGCTTCACCAGACGTAACACAAGGCATTGATAGGCCATTATGCCCCTCCCTTGCTCCCTATCATCCTTGACTTTTGAACCTCCCTGCAGCATGCTACGGAGAATCATCCGGATTACAAAAATTGGATTTGTAGTGCCCTGTACGGGGATTTCCTGTCCCATGCGGTGATGGCCTGTTCCTGAAAGACGATATCTCAAAAAAATTCCACTGAGCATCGCCGTGGTCTGATCTTTGAGGGTTTACGCCCAGAAACCCCTGGCAGAATGTCTCGTCCCAACCTACACAGAGCCTTTTTAAACCCTCAAAGATCAGACCACTTCCCCCGAGCGCCTTAGATATCGTCTTGAAGGAATGGGCCATCACTGAATGGAAGCGAAAACACCAGCTTCTCCTATTTAAATTTGCGATATAAGGCACTTGTTTGCCATCCATTTCTCAAGTCTCATAAAAACTCAACGGGAGTGTACTATGGCCTCATCTGACCTCGTTCTGTTTGCCATTCGAAGCGCCCTTAGGCTGGGTGTCCAGGCCAGAGCAGCCTATGTGGATGCCACCCGCCGCCGCTCCCTGATCTTACCTTTGCCGAATTACCAGTCCAAAGCGGATGTGTATGATGCCGTGGAATATTTCAACAACTCCGGCAAACGCCACATTCCCGAATCAAAGCTCTTGGGGGACTTGCGCGGTCAGCTTGAGGAAACCAATACCATTACCCAAATAGTGAACAACCTGTCTGAAGATCAGAAAACCGAGCTGATGGTTCTGCATAGTGACTTTGCTACCCTGGACCTCATTGAGAAAGGATTTGAGTTTGAGGAAACCTCAGACGGATTTATTCCAGAGGACGTGATAAACATCCTGAGGATTCGTCAGTGGAGGAAAGGCAACGATCCCCACCCCACGCTTCTCCGACGCTTTGCCGGGACCTTTATTGAGATCGGCGTTGATTACTTCGGGCATATCCCGGGCGCACTCAACAAAAATTCGAGACATGGAAAAGCCCTTTACGTCCTGTTCACGAGCCTCGATGAGATCAAATTCTCTGAGGAATTTGCTGAACAAAGGATCGGAGACCTCCCGGGTCGCCTCCTAATTGCCACGCTGGAGTCGGTTTCCGAGAACAGCGAATTCCTCTCCGGAGACCCAAAGTATCAAAAGCTGATCGCTGTGACCTCAAAGGCCCTTGTGAAGGATGTGGCAGAGCGTATCAAGATGATTCGCGAGTCCACGGGTGGTGCGGGCAATGAAGATATGGAGGAACGTGTCACAGCGTGGGCTGAACTGGTATTTCGAAGCGTCCTAGCCAGTGGAGGCCGCTTCGTTGCTTCAAACCCAAAGGAATTCCTTGGTATTGAGGAGCCTGCAGAGTCGGAACTGGTATACCCTGTGGGCCACGCCGTCTTAGGATTTGTTCTTGATCAGCCACAGGGCCATTTGGACAGGGTCTTTGGGAGAGAAGGATTGGAAGTGGTCATCCGGGCGAGCCTCTCGGCACTGGCAAGGCATCCAGCACTCCTGTTCGATACAGAAAATAGGGCCCTGAAAAGTCTCCTTTCTCAAGTGGCCTCAGCACTGGGCAAGCAGGAAACCATTCTCAAAGCGGGTATTCTACCGGACGTTACCCGCATGATCTTGGACAGGACCGGAGAGAACCTATACCTCCTCTGGCCTAAGTGGGCAAAGCATCCGGAGAACCACCTGCTCCTCACAGCGGCAAGGACTGTAATCGATAAGCTCACCTCCATGCCTTCTGGGGCGAAATGGAAGCCCCAGTTTACGCGTGATGATATGCTCACCGTGTTGGAAACCACTTTTGATGCGTTCGTCAACAATCCGGGATGGCTGATCGATCGCTCTGGAAAGGTTAACGATAACCTGAAGGTCGCACTAGAGGCCATGCTTGGCGTTCTTCGAAAACAGCAGGACAGACGCCTGAGTACACAGGATGCTTCCCAGATTATCAGTTTTGGATTGAAGGCTGTCGCACACCGTCAGGAGTTTTTGGAGAGCCTGCCCAATGGCCCACCGATGGTGGCGGCGCTCATTGATGCGATCCTCCGTTCTATTTTCCGAAAACAGAATGACAGAGCCGCATGGAGCCTGGTTCGAAGCGAGGTTATCCTCGGTACCATAAAGGCGGCCTTGAACCTTTTGGCGGAAGCGGGAGTGACTGAAGAAAAGGTGAAGAAGTTAGGGGCCTTCATGAAAAACCAAGTTAAGACCGTCAACGAGGGCAAAGCCTGGAGCCTCGAGTTATTTGAATCTGAGCTGCGTGCGGCACTGGGAATGTCTTAAGAGTAATAAACAATCGATTTTCTCATCTCTTCTGCACTTCGCATAAAATCCCCCTCAATCCCCCTTTACAAAAGGGGGAAGCAAAAGTCCTCCCCTTTTCAAAAGGGGAGACAGAGGGGATTTCTAAGAGATTTTTTTTGAGTGGATTAGACATTTTGGAGATTGCATCATTTCCTTTGCGGTTACGCAAACGGTGTGCCACAAATTTCCCATTGGGAGGAATCTGGAATGGAGAGAGCTTTTAAGAACTATGCGATTGTGACGACTTTGCGGCGTTGTGCCTTTGTCTTTCTTGCGCTGCCATTCACGTTAGCCGTCATTGGATGCGCGGAGATCAATCATCTTCGGGAGGCACAAGATGCCTTCAATCAAGCCGCCCATGCGGAAAACTCCCTGCGATTCAACCCTCTTCCCAACAGTGAAGCTGCCAGCCTTTCGGCTGCGGCACGTACAGGTTATGCGAGTGTATTGGTCAGCTTTGATAGGTTGGATCCGCAGGAGGTTCAAAGACTAAAACAAGACAAGCTCTTGGGTAATGTGCTCGCCCTGAAGGCGCTCGCCCAGTGGCGACTTCGACTTTATCCGCAGGCGAAGAAAACAGCTAACGCCGCATTAGAGCTCCCTGGTGATGAACTTCATCCTCGCGACAGAACGCTCATGACAGCCCTGCCCGCCCTTATTAGAATTGATCAAGTTCACCACTTCATTTCTCTAAGAGAGATTCAAGATAATGAGGAAATGTCAAAGATTGATTTTGATGCCAATATCAGAACGCCACTCCTAAACGCCACAAGCATACTGGATGAGGCACGAAGGCTTGTGGCCCAGGACGAACCCGTGCAGATCTATCTGATTCAGGCACAGCTCGCTGCCTATCGTAACCTGAAGATTGGCTATCGGAAGTTTGCGCCCGAGGGGCGGGATTCCGTGCCCAGTGAATTGAAAAATGAGGCGCAGGACCGCCTTCAGGACCTGAGTGATGTGCTTCTGGCGACCATTGGCTCCGGAAAAGAGCGCTCCAATCTACTCTTATACTGGCATAAATTGATTGGCCTCAATGCGCCGGAGAATCGATGTAAGAAGAGGGAGATTTGCGGCTAAAATCTCCTAGCCCAGCAATTGTCTTATGACAATATTCCGGCAGATTTGATTCGTGCCTTCGTATATTTGGGTCACCTTTGCATCCCGCATCATTCGCTCCACCGCGTATTCTTTCACATAACCATAGCCCCCAAAAATCTGAACCGCATCGGTGGTTACCTGCATGGCTGTGTCTGACGCAAACCACTTGATCATGGCAGCCAACTTAGGGATCTCAGCAGACTCCGGCGCATTGTCAACGATAGAGCAGGTGCGATAAAGCAGGGTTCGTGCCAACTCCACCTTAAGGGCCATATCTGTGATCATCCACTGAAGCCCCTGGAATTCTGAGAGGGGCTGCCCAAACTGGATTCTGTCCCTGCTGTACTCCAGAACAGCATCCAGAGCGCCCTGTGCGATACCTAGGGCTTCTGCGGCTATGGAGGGACGGGAGTGATTCAGGAGGTCCATAAGGATCTTAAACCCTTCGTCCAGGCCTCCAATCATATTTTCTTCCGGGACCATGCAATCTTCAAAAATGAGATCGGTCGTATCTGAACCGCGGAGGCCCATCTTTTTTTCTTTTTTACCACGCACAAAACCTGGGGTGTCGCTGGTAACCACAAAGAGGGTGATTCCCTCGTGTGCCTTTGCTTTGTCTGTGCTGGTGACGACAGTAAAGATATCTCCTGTACTCCCATGTGTGATAAATCTTTTGTTTCCGTTGATTATATATCCTCCATCTTTATTTACAGCGGTCGTTTTTATGCTGGACACATCGGAGCCCGCCTCAGGCTCGGTAATTGCCGTGCCCCCGAGTACAGAACCTTTGGCCAAGGGTTTTAGCCATTTCAACTTCTGTTCATGGGTTCCCATGCGAGTCAACGTGTCAGTGACCAAGGCGTTCGCTGCAATGATGTGGGCCGTGGATGCGCATGCCCGAGCCACCTCCTCGACTGCAATGGCTAGAGATAAGAGTCCTGCCCCCGCACCTCCGAATTCCTCAGGGCAATTGATGCCAAACACACCCTGCTCTTCTAATATTTGTTTGTTGTCCCAAGGAAATTCTTCTCTTTCATCAATTTCAGCCGCCTTGGGAGCAAATTCCTTCAGGCTTATTTTTCTCATGGTTTGTTTCAGCAAATTTTGATCTTCTGATAATTGAAAATCCATATCGTATGCCTCCAGTTATACGCGACCACATAGGTAATTGCGCACAATTACTATCTATACGTCATTCCCGCTGAAGCAGCGGTTGGTAGGATGCCTTCTTTTGGACTTGGCTCATCCAACCCCTCAAAGACTTCTGTCTTCAAATCTATATCCTCGAACAGGGCCTTTATCCCCTGTAAGTATCTCACATTTCAGGCAAAAGAGTAAATCAAGAAATACCAGGGATCTGATATCCCAAGTACGACTATATAATTGCAAAATTCCGTCTTTCCTTATAAGTATAAATCGATGTTCATTCCAAGCACCTGCGAGGGAGGGAGAAAATGGGGGAGAATGTGAAAGTCAATTACGTGGATCACATTTGCATTTCAGTGCGAGATGTACTCAAGGCGGAGCAGGATTATTGCACTCTATTCGGCTGGGAGGTGGTAGAGAGGTATCATGATCCCGGTGCCCATATTAATGTGAGTTGCTTTGCAATGGGTCCTACGACCCTTGAAATCATGGAGGACGAGTTCTCCGGAGGGTGGTATGAATTGCAGGATGACAAAGGAACGGTGGTTTTCTCTGGGCCCGGTCATAAGACCAAGTGGATAAAAAAAGAGGCCCCTCAACCAGAGGGGAAGATGGGACACGTGGGTGATTGGATCGAAAACCGAAATCAGGGTCGTGAAGGGGTACAGCTTGTCTCCTTCAATGTGGACGATACCCATGAGGCAACAAAGAGATTCAAAGCGAATGGGGGTGAGGTGGTTCCGGTGGGTGGCAAAGATATCCAACATTGGGCTGAGAAGAATAGAAACTACTCCTTTTTACATCCGAAAAAGATGCATGGCGTCATCTTGGAATTTATTGATGGGGCCTATGAATGGCAAAAATCAGAGTAATTGACTCACTGTGTCCGTAGTGGACGCTATTTGGGGAATGTTGACATTTTCACTAAAATCTACCATTTATAGCGTAAGATTCCTAAGAAAGGAGGGTTATGACTTATGAGAAAGGGACTTTTAGTGTTAGCTGCCATTGCCTTGGCCGTGTCCGTAGTTGGCTTGGATTGTGCCAAGGTAGAGTCGGCTGAACCCATTATCATTGGAGCGCCTATCCCCCGCGCAGCCACTTACGGCCAAAACTGCGAAAGGTCAATGATATTGGCCACGGAAGAGATCAATGCAGCTGGTGGCATCAAACTGGGTGGGGTCATGCGGCCTATCAAACTTGAGATCGTGGATACTCGAGATCAAGAACCTGGTGTCCCAACCAGTGAGGTTCTCCTGGCCATGGAGAAGTTGGTTCTGGACAAGGGGGCAAAGATACTTGCCGGTGGACCCATCATGTCAGAGGTCTGTCTTGCTGCCCTGGATTTTTATCCCAAATACAAGGTCTTGGGTTTAATAAGCGCCGGCTGTTGGACACCCGGGTGGCATATGAAGACGGCAAAGAATATAGCAACCTACAGGTATGCCTTTAAACCAAGCGGACACGCGATATACTGGATAAAGACCATAGTTCCGATGCTGAAAAGCATAAAAGAGAAATATGGCTTTGATAGGATGTACATCACGATCTGTGAGGCGGCCCATGCCAAGGGAGCTGCTAAAGCGGTTAAAGGGGCGGCGATCAAGCAGGGCTGGAACATAGTGGGCGAGGAGGTACACCCCCTGGCCACAACAGACTACTCTATGCTACTTCGGGATGTGAGGAAGACCAAGGCACAGC
>JASFIT010000264.1:0-6688 GCA_050122535.1 Desulfobacteraceae bacterium
GTCAAAGTATTGATGGAGGGCTCGTGCCAGTCTGCGACCGGAAAGAATGGATTTGACCACGGCTGCGGAATCACTGATTCGCCCCGGTTCAGGCGCACTGAAGGCATCGCTGCTGAACTTTTTGGGAAAAGTTCTGAAGGTCTCAATGGTCTGCCACTGGATTTCATCCGTTGCGTTTTCAGGTTTGCCGTTGGGATGTACAAAGACCAGTTCGGGGAGGCGTCCCGCTGATATAACAAGTGTATCCGCATCAATTATGGTCCTTACCGGGTCCTTAAGACGAGGATCGATATTCTCCAGCGCTAGCCGATCCAGACGGTCAGAGATGCCCCCAATGGCAACGACGACAGTTGATGGCCGAATCTCAATACCGTTTGCACGAAGCCCTTTGATGTCATGGAATTCCACGGGAAGGGAATTAAGGGGCTGATCAGAAACTACGGTCACCTTTTGAGCACCCAATTCTGCGCATTTACGGGCCAACTCTAATCCCTTCACGCCATTGCTGCTAATGACCACATGTCTGCCAAGATCTATCTCCACGCCTCGGGAGAGTGCTGCAAGAAAGTCGAGCATGATGTGGAGACCTCGAAAGGAGGCATCGTAGCTTTTCATCTCGGGATGCAAGATTTTGCGGCTGTCAAGCCCTCCTTCTGATAACAGAACCGCGTCATACCCCTCTCGCAAAAGGGAGCTTACGGTCATATCTCGGCCCATCAACATGCTGGTTTTCGCCTCCACACCCATCTCCAGGATCCCCTTTATGTCGTGATCCAGGACGTCACGGGGAAGTCGATCTTCTGCGATAACATACCTGAGAACACCTCCCAGTTCTGGCTTGGCTTCATATATGGTGGGTTGGTATCCGAGTCGCGCCAGATAATAGCTTGCTGTAAGACCTTCAGCGCCCCCGCCGATGAGGGCGATTCTAATACCATTATCCGGGTCCTTGTATGGATTGATATGCTTATTTGTGGTCCGCTCATAGTCGGCCACAAAGCGCTTCAGGGTATTGATGGCGACCCCCTCATCCACGTGGTTCCGGCGGCACTCATATTCACATGGGGCAGGGCAAATATAACCACAAATCAGAGGGAGGGGACATTTTTCCTTGATGGTTAGAAGCGCCCGCTCATAGTCTCCGTTGCCTATCTCTTGGATGTAACCCCGGATGTTAATGCCGGTAGGGCAGGTGCGTTGACAGGGGGCGGTGCACTCATCCGTGGTATACTCACTCATGATGCGCTGGGTCGCTGAAGTCAAAGTTATGATATTCTTCGGGCATTCCTTAACACATGCACCGCAGCCCACACAATTGTCATGGTTTACTATGGGAAGGTTGTTATCCCCCATGCTCAGCGCGTTGAACTGACAGGCCTTAACGCACGTTCCCAGCCCAATGCACCCAATGGGACACAGTTTGCTTCCGCCATAAAGTGTGACGGCTGCCCGGCAATCCAGGGCACCGTTGTATTCATAGATGGGGTCTGCCTCTCCCACACCGTAAATACAGCTGGTCCAGGAGAACTCGGGCTCCCTTTTTTCAACTTTTTGGCCCATGATCTTTCCCACTTCCTGGGCCACCGCAAATCCCCCGACGACACATAAATCCACAGGTGCCCGGCCCGCAGCAACCGCCTCAGCAGCAGCGGCGCATCCTGCCTGGCCACACCCCCCACAATTGGCCCCGGGCAATTCATCCGCCACGGCCAGCACCTTCGGGTCTTCCCACACATAGAAAACCCGAGAGGCAATCGCCAGTATGATGCTGGCAACGAGTCCTAAGGAAAATAAGAATAGAGCAGCTGCTAACATTTATCTAATCCTCTCCATCATCACTCAAGGCTGATAACGCCTAGCCGGCAGAAAAGGTATTGTGGCTATCATCTATCAGCGTGGAGCCGTCCGTATTCATTTGTATAGAAGGGCCTTGAGCGAGGAGTCTACGCCGACAAAAGCAAAGAAGGCCAGGGCCATCATGCCTGCCATGATTAGGCCGATGGCTGTTCCCCTCAGGGATCTTGGCACATCTGAAATCTCCAGCCGTTCCCGGATGCCTGCCAGGAGAATCAACGCGAGCGTAAAACCGGATGCCGAAGCAATCGCAAAGACGATGGACTCTAAAAAAGAAAGCTCTCTACGGATGCAGAGAATGGCGACACCCAAAACCGCACAGTTGGTCGTAATAAGAGGCAGAAAAATTCCGAGCGATACGTACAAAGGTGGCAGAAACTTCCTTAGAAACATCTCCACGAACTGCACCAGCGCCGCAATGACGAGAATGAAGGCAATCGTCTGCAGATAGCCCAGATTAAGCGGATTCAGGACATAGTACTGCACACAAAAGGTGACTGCCGTGGCAATGGTTAAAACAAAAATAACGGCAAATCCCATGCCGATGGCCGTATCCATTCGTTTAGAGGTGCCTAAAAAAGGACAGTTCCCCAGATACTCCGCCAGCAGGATATTCTTGATCAAAACGGCCGTAACGATGAGAACAACATATTCCATTCAGTGACTCCTAAAGTGCTCCGTCATGGCCCGCAAAAACGTTCTGATTGACCGGAATGGGAAGCCTATGCCCGACTGGATCCGGATACGGCGTTCATTACAGCCAACAAAATCCCAAGGCTTACAAAGGCCCCCGGTGCCTCAATCATAAACGTAAAAGGTCGAAATGATGACCACATGACCTCAATACCAAATAGGGTGCCCTGACCGAGCACCTCCCGGATGGCCCCAAGCACCGTCAGGGAGATGGTAAAACCCAGGCCTATACCGAGACCGTCCAACGCGGACGCCAGAATCCCGTTGCGAGAGGCAAATGCCTCAGCCCGTCCCAGAATGATGCAATTCACCACGATGAGAGGGATAAAGATGCCCAGCTTCTCATAGATGGAATAGAAAAAGGCCTGGGAGAGCAGTTCTACGATCACCACGAAAGAGGCGATAATCACAATAAAACTGGCAATGCGGACTTTGCGGTGGATGACTTTTCTAATGGATGAGACAATCACGTTGGAACAGGTCAGCACGAAAATAACCGCAAACCCCATGCCGAGTCCAGTCTCTGCGCCCTTAGTCACGGCTAAAACGGGACAAAGCCCCAATACCAGACGAAATGGCGGCAATTCCTCCCAAAGTCCCTTGGTAAAATGTTTTAACATGCCCATAAGGTCATACCAATTTTGCTCTATAGTTGCACAATGAATATCAAAAGATCTTGCCCAAACCTGCGCCCACTCCGGAAAAATATGGCTTTCAATAGCATTCCATTACGCAATTAATGGACCCCCAAAATGCCCATCACCGTAAAAGCCTAAGGCTTGGGGCCCAATTTCTTGATCTCAGGATAGAGTGCGACGCTCTTTCTAACGGCCTCGAGAACGCCCTTGCTTGAGTATGTGGCCCCCGAGATGGCATCTATGGCCCCCCCCTCAGTCTTAGGCGAAAACTTGATACCAATATCAAGCCCTTTGAAGCGTTGAGTAAACTGATCCTCGGAGACCTTGGACCCTATACCTGGGGTTTCCTTATGGTTGATGACCTGAATACCGGTCAGCTTGTTCAGGGCCAGGTCGTAGCCCACCATAATGGTTAAATCACCACCGAATCCCTTTCCAGCGGTCTCGTAAGCAACGGCCCAGTCTTTGCCCCCTTTTTTGCCGATAAAAAGCAAGATATTCTCACCGTTAATCGTGACCTTCTTGCGATCTGCGATCAGGTCGTTTTCAGCCCCATCCAGCACAAGTTTCACCTTAGGTCCCTGAACGTTCATAAGTACCTGATTTTCAATACGGGCGGCAGTCATATTACGGATGCCTGAAAGGGCCAGCCCGCAGGCGGTACATATCACAGAGAGAACAACAATCATCTGCATAATCTCTTTCATAATGTGGTCCTCTCTTCAGTAGGTTTGGTCAAGGTGGTCAAAGGGGTAGGGCGCGTTACGATCTGTTTGGCCTTAAGTTTGTCCAGCATGGGCACAAAAAGGCTCATTAAAAGACAGGCGAAAACAACACCATCGGGATAGACGCTCCACGCCCTTAATATGACGGTGAAGGTGCCACAACCCAGACCGAAAACCACCAGGCCCCAGCGATTCACAGGTGAACTGCCGTTCTCCGTAGCGAGGAAGAAGGCCCCGATCATCACATTACCGGTGAGAAGGTGAAACAGAGGGTTGGCGTAGGCCGCTTTGTCCGCCATCCAGAAAAATCCGGACACCATGGCCACACCCAGGAAAAAACAGAGAGGGATCTCCCATCGGATAGCGCCCCGGATCACCAGGTAGAGCCCCCCCAGAAGGAGACAGATAACTGCCGAGGCCCCTATACCTCCTGTCTGCTTTCCCAGGAATAGCGCCAAGGTGTCAAAACGAGACAAGGCTGCAGGTCCTTTGGCCTTAAGGACGGCCAGGGGATACTGGAGGATAAAACCGGTTTCATAGTTAATAAGCATCAGGTCGAAATCCAGATACCCAGCCCAGGTTTTGGTAATGCGGATTATGGCCCAACCAACCAGGGCCGGATGGATCGGGTTGGCCCCCAGACCGCCAAAACACTGCTTCCCGATAATAATGCCAGCAAAGTTTGCCACCACCACCACATAAAGGGGGACACTGGCCGGGAGGATCAATGCCAGAAGGAGACCGCTCACAGCGGCACTTCCATCCGCAATGGTTATGGGCTTCCGAAAAAGGCTCTGGATGAAGGCTTCGGCCAACATGGCCGAGGCGACCGAGGCGCCCATGACCCGGATTGCATCAAAACCGTAATAGTAGACCCCCAGCGCCACGGCGGGCAACAGGGCCAGCAGAAAACTGAAGGAGACCCCGGTAATTCTCGCCCCTGAGTGGCAGTGTGGACTGGGGGAAACGGTTAGATTCAGCGGTTTCATTGTTCCTCTTCTCCTGCTGCCCGTTGTTTTGAGGAATTTTCTTGGGGCGAGGCGTCAAAAAGCTTGATGGCTGGCGGACTGGGTCCTTGCGTGTCACTGGCCATCGCCTCCTGCATGCTCTCACCCTTGAAAGCCTCGGTCTTGATGGCACCTTTTGCATGGACAATAAACTGCACCAGCGGACGCCTGGCAGGACAGACAAAGGCACACAGGCCGCACTCGACGCAGTTCTCAGCGCCTAAAGCCATGCATTTGTCAAAAACAGCATACTCCGAAAAACGTCCGAGGAGATTGACCTCCAGACTAACCGGGCAGACGGCGTTACATTTGCCGCAATTGGTACACGCCGTGTTCTGATAGACAAAGACCTGGGAGGCCCGCTGTAGATGGATGGAGTCGGTCGTAGAGGTTATGGGCTGCTCACCCGAAAAACAGGTGTATCCGTTCATAATCCCGTTCAGAATCAATTTGTCCTTTGGTTGGGGTTCTATATTGACTTTCTGCAATACCTCAGCGACCGTTGTGCCGACACGGACACGGAAATTCTTCGGTTCACCATTCTGCCCAGAGGAAAAGGTTATGGTTTTCTCCAGCAAGGGCTTGCCCGAGTGCAAACATTCAACCATAGCGATTGCGTGTTCAATGCTAACGACCACCGTATTGCCTACAACACCTTCTTGGTTCCCTCTCATCAGTAGGCCCCCACCATATTTGCTTGCCAATATTTCAGGCAACCCATTGGGGTAGACCGCCGGAACCAGGACAACAGTCGCCGTGCTGCCTGAAAGGTTCCGAGCCACGTGGGACAAGTTCTCTGGAACGGCTAATAGGCATCGGGACGCACCGGTGGATCGGGAAAGAAGTTGGCACGCAGTCTCCACTTGCTCAACGTGATCACGAAATGTCTGCTGATTGGCTAGGCTAATGGGATCCAGGTCAAGGGCGCTGACAATGACCACATCGACCGGTGGCCATAGCGAGGGGTCCCTGGAAATGGCGTTCAAGGCATGAAAGCCTGCACGATTTATGGCCGACCTTAACTCCAAAGGGCTAGCGCCGGGAATATCCTCTATAGTCTTCAAGGCAGGATCAAAAGAGTCCGGTGAGTTCGCCTGAATGGTCACTGCCAAATAATCGCGTCCATCAGGGCCCTGGAGATCGTTAATGGCCTGGATCTGGCCGGTGGCCGTGGAGAGAAATGGCCCTTTTCCATTCCGAGCCAGATCTTGGCCTGTGATGACGTTATCTCCCGCCTTGGCGGCTAAATCAGTCGGTGTTCGTTCAGACCAGAGAAGAATGAGCTCCCCAGGCATGTCAAGCATCTCGACTCGAGACTCTGCGACCATGTAAGCGATTTTAGGGGGAAGAATTCCGAAAAATGATCTCAATTTCATATGTCAGTCAATTCCTCAACGAACGAATCGTCTCTCCCTAAGTTTGGGATTGCGTTAATCTGCCTTTTTCAGTGAGCTGTTTGGGTTACTCTCCATGACACATACCGCAATCCTCCGCGCCATGGCACTCCGTACAGTTGGCACCGATGTATCGCGTATGATTTTCATCCTTGAATTCAGGGATTTTATCTTCCAGTTCATAGTGACATGCGCGGCAACTTTTCTCACGTTCAAGAGCTTCCATGCCCTTTTTGTCTTTAAGTTCATGGTGGCACGTGATGCAGGGTTCGCCCACATCTTCACTGATGTGATCTTTGTGGTTGAAAGTCACCAGACCGCCATCTGTCTCAAATTCCACCGATTCGGGCAGGAGCGGCATCATGCGACCCGATGCC
>JASFIT010000265.1:0-6679 GCA_050122535.1 Desulfobacteraceae bacterium
CTACCCCTTCTTCTTTGGCATTCCTTATGGCTTCCAGGAGTTGTTCCTTTTTCATAGAACTGACACCAGTGATCTCTGGGAGCCCTTTGGCCACCTTCTTCAGTTCCTTGACTGTCATCTCTTCAATAGGCTTTTCCTCTTTTGCCTTTGCCTCTTTCTTAACCTCATCTTTTTTGCTCTCTTTTGCCATAGAAACCTCTCCTGCTCCTATTTCTAGGTTCGCACCTCAATGCTTTTCACTGCTGTGGCCTGTTCCCTTTGGGGCGGATCACAAATTCGGGGTTTTTTATTCTCCCCGCTTTAAAAATGGCTTCAACAGGTCTATGGGTATTGGGAAAAGGGTGGTGGAATTATTCTCTGCAGATATCTCTCTCAAAGTCTGCAAATATCTTAGCTGCAAGGCCTCAGGGTATTTTTGAATAATGGCCGCTGCCTCTGACAAACGAGTGGCAGCCTGAAATTCACCCTCTGCATTGATCACCTTGGCCCGTCTTTCCCTTTCTGCCTCAGCCTGCCTCGCCATAGCGCGTTGCATCTCCTGGGGCAGGTCTATATGCTTCACCTCCACGGTTGTCACCTTGATTCCCCACGGATCCGTGGCGTGGTCCAGGATGCCTTGCAGTTGTGTGTTTATTTTTTCCCGCTCTGCCAGGAGTTCATCCAATTCCACCTGTCCACATACACTCCGCAGCGTGGTTTGGGCCAGCTGAGAGGTGGCGAACAGGAAGTTTTCCACCTCGATGACGGCATTGTTGGGATCCATGACCCGGAAGTATATTACGGCGTTCACCTTCACGGAAACATTGTCCCGGGTGATCACGTCCTGGGAGGGAACATCCATGGTTACCAGGCGTAGGCTCACCTTGACCATCTTATCTATGATGGGGATGAGAATGATCAAACCCGGTCCCTTGGTGCTGATCACGCGACCCAGTCTAAAGATCACGCCCCGCTCGTACTCTCTCAAGATCCTAATGGCCGCAGCGAGGAAGAAGATAATTAAAACGACTGCTAAAATCCAAAACATACTATCCCCCTTTTCTAATGTTACAAAAAACGATGAAATTCATACCGAGTACAAATGCCTTATCCTATCCGTTCACTTTTTTGGCCGCCTTCCTGACCCGCAACATCAGGCCATCGGCACCCTCCACTTCCACCTTCTCATCCGCCTCAATCTTCTCCCCGGCTGTAGCCCTCCAGTATTCCCCGTGGACAAAGATCAACCCCTCTGGATCGATATCCTCCTTGACGAGACCGATCTCGCCTATCAGGCCATCCTTCCCGCTCTTAGGTTGGGTCCGGTAGGCGCGAAAGGCCAGGGTAGAGACCACGACAAAAAAGCCCCCCACCAAAACCACGGTGGGCGCCATCAACTTGAGGGAAACCTTCAAATCGTCAAAAAGCATGATGGACCCGAGGGTGAGGGAAATGAGGCCGCCAAGGGAGAGCGCCCCATAGCTTGTGACCTTGATCTCTGCAATAAAGAATATAATGGCCAAAGCAATGAGCAGCAGACCCGCGTAGTTCACCGGTAGGGTCTGAAAGGAATAAAAGGCGAGGATTAGGGAAATAGCCCCAATAACACCCGGGAAGATGACGCCCGGATGGGACAACTCAAAATAGAGACCCGCCAGCCCGATCATCATGAGGATATAGGCTATGTTGGGATCACTAATGGTCTTCAGTATCCTATCCCTGACGCCTGGCTTATAACGGGTTTTGGCCAGACCGGCTGTCTTGAGGATGATTTTGCCTTCTCTAAGTGTTATCTCCCGCCCTTCTAAAAGCTTCAAGAGCTCATCCACATCCTTTGCTACCAGATCAACCACATTTTTTTTCACCGCTTCATCAGCCGTAATGGATACACTCTCCCGAATCGCCTTTTCCACCCATTCCGCATTCTTCCCTTTTTGCTGGGCAATGCCCCGGCCATAGGAGGCCATGTCATTGACCACCTTCTCGGTCATGGTCTTTTCCATGTCTTTGCCGCCCGCTGTCACGGGATGGGCAGCCCCAATGTTTGTTCCGGGTGCCATGGCGGCCACATGGGCAGCAACGGTCACCATCACTCCGGCGGAGGCAGCTCCGGCGCCTTGGGGGCTTACATATACCACGACCGGTACTCGGGAATTGAGTATGGCCTTCACCATAGTCCTCATGGATGAAGCCAGACCGCCCGGCGTATCCAGACGGATGATAACCAAAACAGCCCCCTTATCTTCGCCTTTCTCAAGGCCTCTTTTGAGAAACGTGGCCGTAGCTGGGCCTATAGCGCCTTCCAGCTCTATGATCATCACCTCTCGTTCATTTGTGACGCCAGGCGATGGCCCCAGAAACATCCATGCAAGAAAAACCATGCTCATCGAAATGTATAGAAAAAGACCCATATGTCGTCGTTTATGCATCTTTTTTGACCTCCAATCCCACATGCTTCATGATCTTCTGAATATCATCCCACACTTGGCGCTTTGCGGATGGGTTCCGAAGCAGATAGGCCGGATGGTAGGTGGGCATCAGCGGGATATCCATAAAAGAATGCCACCTTCCTCTCTCACGGGTTATTTTAAAATCCTTTCCTAGAAGGGCCTGAACCGCTATTCGACCCAGGGTGCAGATGACCTGTGGTCTGATCAGATTGAGCTGCTCCTTCAAGAAGGGGAGACACGTCTCTATCTCATCCCCTTCAGGATCACGGTTTTTTGGGGGCCGACATTTCACCACATTACATATATACACTTCTTCTCTGGAAAGGCCCATCGCATTGATGATTTTATTCAAAAGCCTTCCCGCCTCCCCCACAAAGGGCAGTCCCGCCTGGTCCTCCTCCCTTCCAGGCCCTTCGCCCACAAAGACCAGGCGCGCTTGAGGAGAACCTTCACCAAAAACCAAATTCGTCCTGCCGTAACCCAGTTTACACCGCTTGCAGTCCCCGATGTATTTTCTCAAATCTTCAAGAGAGGTGAAACCTGATGTCCTGGTGTCAAGATAATCGAGGGATGAGGGTGAAAGCGTTGGCCCCTCCAGACCCATCTCCATATTAGCCACCACAAGCTTTTTCAGATGGCTCACAATCTCTCTAAATTCCTCTACCGGCCTGAAGACCTGCTCTTCCATAATTCCTTGATTCTTTCTAGGAGTTGATCGGCCACTTCCTCTTTTGCCATGAGAGGGAACTCCTCCATCTCACCGTCTCGATAGATGACCTTTACCAGATTGGTGTCTGACTCAAACCCGGCATCTTCTCTGCTCACATCATTGGCCACAATCATATCCAGATTTTTCTGGCGCAATTTTTCCGTCGCGTTGGCCAAAAGGTCTTCTGTCTCTGCAGAAAATCCCACGAGAATGCAGCGGGAGTTACCCCGCTTGTTGCCTAGTTCTGCCAGGATATCAGGATTTCGCACCAGTTCAATGGATTGGATCTCCTTCTGCTTCTTGATTTTCTGTTCGGCCTTCTCACGGGGTCTATAATCTGAGACAGCCGCTGCCTTGATAATCACGTCATATTGCCCGCTGCCATTGAAAACCGCCCTTTTCATCTCCTCCGTCGTCTTGACCCCGCAGAAGGTCACATCAACAGGAGGTTTCAGATCCGTAGGGCCGCTCACCAGCATCACATCAGCGCCTCTGCGTCTTGCTGCACCAGCCAGCGCATAGCCCATCTTGCCGGTAGACCTGTTCGTGATATACCTCACCGGATCTATAGGCTCCACCGTGGGGCCCGCTGTAACGAGAATTCTCAAGCCTGAAAGATCCTGGTCAGAAAGCAAGATCCTCGCCTGTTCCAGGATGTCAACCGTTTCTGGCAGTCGACCAGGCCCTTTTGCCCCGCAGGCCAGTTCACCCTCCGAAGGTTCCATAAGGAAATAGCCCCTTTCCCTGAGCTCTCTGATGTTCTTCTGGACTGCGGGATTCAAAAACATCTGGGTGTTCATAGAAGGGCAAACCAGGATCTTGGCTGTGGCAGCGAGTATCATGGTGGAAAGAAAGTCGTCGCCGATCCCATTGGCCATCTTTGAGATAAAATTGGCCGTTGCGGGGGCAATGAGGATCAAATCCGCATCCTGCCCCCAGTTGATATGGTCCATGGGGGCGGAGTCTGGCTTCCACATATCCCAGACGACCCTATTCCCTGAAAGGGCTTCAAACGTGAGTGGAGTAATGAACCTTGTGGCATTGAGGGTCATGGCAACTTTGGTATGGGCCCTTGCATTCACAAGGAGCCTGACTAGCTCTGCGGCCTTGTAAGCGGCAATGCCACCGGTCACACCCACTATGACTTTTTTGCCTTCCATCTCTTAATACAATCTAATTAGGCTTTCGCTTTCTTCAATAACCGCCGAAATCCCTAAATTCTTCCTTATCCGCTTTGGTTTTCCAGGGATCTCCGAGATTTAACAGGGCCTTTATCATCTCACCCACTGCATCCGCCTCGGCCTTTTCTCCGAAAAAGCCGACCCGTACCCTCATATAATCCTTCCCCTTTACCTTGGTACGGGTTATGTAGACGAGATATCCCTCTTGGAGGAGTTTCATGGTCGCCGGAATAATCTCCTTTTTGTTCGGCGTGGATAACACATTGACGACCCACACCTTATTGGCCCGCTTCTTTAGATTCTCCTTTTTCTCATCAGGCGTGATAATCTTCAGCCTCATTCCCTCAAGCAAGGGGCGATCTGCAAAATCCTCCCACACCGCCATCTTTCCGAGCTTGTCCATGTTAAGACGGCATAGTATGGGCCACTTCAGCGGATCGCCATACACATCCTTTCTTCCTGCGATGCGGGCCAGACTATCCCCCTTCTTGATATAATAATATCCTGGCTCTTGCTCTTCGGTTCTCTCCTTTCCTACGCCCTCCATATCCGGCTTTTCTGAACCCTTCTCGGGGAGGGCCGCCATCTCGGCTTCAGCCTTTTTCTTCGGTTCCGCTTTTGTTTTTTCCAAGCCTGCGATCGGGGCTGGAGGCGTTTCCACCTTTTTCTGGGGAGGTTGCGGTGGCTTCCTAATGGGCTTCACCACCTTGTTCCCTCTTACTGGTGGCAGGGCCTCCTCTTCTTTTGAGCAACCGGCGACCGACAAAAACAAAGTCAAACAGACACAAATTGTGAGGGCTAGAGCTTGCATCGTATCCCTCCGCATTGTCTAATAGAAACCTGGCCCCCCAGGCCTACGTAGACCCCTCAAAAACCCTGCAACTATTTGAAGCGCATAGATTTTTACCGTATTAAAGCGCAAAAACAGCCAATTGACAATAAAAAACTAAACAGACCCCTTTCCCGCTCTAACGAAGCTGTCGAAAAACCGGCCTGTTAGAGGCTGATGGAAAATGTCCGTATGCAAGGCTTCCGAAATCCCGAGGAATGAGGCGTACAGAGAAGTACGCCGCAGTGACTTGCCCTGTTAAATCGGCTTCGCCGTCTCGCGTAGCGAGAATTTAACAGGGCGGGGGATGAGGGTAACGCAGCAGATGGGCGTTTTCCGACAGCCTCAACATAAACCTGTTCCATCCTTGACACCTCCCCTTGCCTTGGAGTATTGGAGTATCGGAATATTGGAGTGATGCCGTTGTGCAACCATCAAGTACTTTTTTGCTTTTTTTTGATCCAAATCTCCATCACTCCTTGGCCCAGACCTGATTTGCAAGGCGCGAGGTCTCCTCAGATTGCCTTTGAAAGGGTTATAGACCTATCTGGATCATGTGCAGGGGTCGCGCCAGCACGCCGTTCCGTGAAGGTTGGGACAGGATTATGGATATTTTAACCTAAAATTACGGGGATGTTTGACTATGAAAGTACTGGTATATGGTTCAGGGGGTAGAGATCACTGCCTGGCGGATAGCTACGGAGACAGCCAGCATGTGGACAAGGTCTATCTCGTGCCTGGTAATCCGGGTGTGCGATACACACCAAAGGGGCAACGGGGACTCATTGAGCTCGTCAATCTCGAGGATTTTGGTGTCGTTGCAAATTTTTGTGCGGAGAATAAAGTGGATCTCGTTGATGTGGGATCTGAAAATCCCCTTGAAGAGGGTCTGATTGACGTTTTGAATGAGCGGGGAATTCGAACCATTGGTCCGAAAAAAGAATACGTGAAAATAGAAAGCGACCGAGCCTTCACAGACGATCTCCTCAAAAGAATCGGCGTTCCAATACCAGAGTATGAGGTCTTCGACGATCCCAATAAAGCCAGAGAATATGTTCGCAATATTGGATACCAGGTTGTGGTGAAGGCCAACGGCCTTGCAGCTGGAAAAGGGGCCATTGTGTGTGAGGATATCCCCGACGCAGAAGCGGCAATTGAAAGAATTATGGTTGAAAAGGTGTTTGGAGACTCAGGTGACAGGGTGGTCATTGAAGAGAGAAAATATGGGACTGAAATCTCCTTTTTTGCCTATCTTGACGGAAAACATGCATGGCCGTTGAAGATGTTCGCTCAGGACTATAAGCCTGCATTCGATCCAGATGACGCGGAGGCCATTGAAAAGTTTGGAGGTAACCTGAACACAGGGGGGACCGGTTGTTATTGCCCCCATAAATTAGTCACGCCGTGGCTCGTGAATAGAATTATAAAGGAGATCGTTAATCCCACGGTCAACGAGGTTTACAACCACCTTGGATGGGAATATAAGGGCGTTCTCTATTTCGGGTTAAACCTGGACCCCTATGAGAACCTG
>JASFIT010000266.1:0-6678 GCA_050122535.1 Desulfobacteraceae bacterium
CCGCTTCAAGCGGGATCTGGGAGGGATTGGATCGGTTGTTGAAAGGTTGGTTGGTCTTTTGTGAGCGGGCTTATTCAGCTCCCACGTTCGCCTCCAGGGCCATGGCTATTTTGCTCTTAAGCTCACTCAAGTCAAAGGATTTGATAACGTAGAAATCCGCAGCAATGGATTTCATATCCTCTTTGAAAGTATCATAGGCGGTACATAGGACGACGGGCATGTTATAGAACTTATTGCGGATGTCTTGCAACAGGTCAAGCCCATTATAGTCCACCATCTTGATATCCAGGACGATGAGATCGGGCTCTTCATCTTCTATCCTTTCCATTAACTTATAGCCGCTAGCGGCGGTGATCACTTCGTACCCCGCCTCTGAGAGCTCCTCTGAATAGAGGAACCGGATATGTTCTTCATCATCCACAATCAATATCTTTGCCATGCTGTTCACTCCCAAATGGAGGTTCTGCTCCAAGCTAGCATATATTTTCCTAAGGTGCAAATATTATTCGGATCCCTGATCCACCATCAAGGCATCATCTGCGGTGTTGCCTTCGATCGCTTCTCCTTGCGGCGTATTGCTCGATACGCCTCAGTCGTCGCTCCTCGGCGCCTAGCATCTAATACCTTGCTGGTGATCAGGAATACCCCATAACCTGCTAATTTCACTCCTAATACCCAAATTAGACGGTGGATTTGGAGGTTGATCCAGTCTCGACCCTTTATTTCGTTTGAATTTCAGATGCTTATGGAAAAATTGAGACCTATCGTTGTTTCTAAGTGCTTGGATACCCATTGAGAATCTCGAAAAACCGGCTTGTGAGAGGCTGATGGAAAATGTCCATATGCAAGGCTTCCGAAATCCTGAGGAATGAGGCGTACGTAGAAGTACGCCGCAGTGACGAGGGATGAGGGTAACGCAGCAGATGGGCGTTTTCCGACAGCCTCGTTACCAGCTCATGCGGACCTTGATACCTTTATTATGGAGGTATGATTTGATTTTCCTGATCGTGTAGGTGCCGTAGTGGGTCATGGAAGCAATGAGAGCGGCATCGGCACAGCCTTGCGTCAACACCTCAAGCAGATGCTCGGGCACGCCAGCTCCCCCCGAAGCTATTACCGGTATGGTCACATTGGAGGCTATTAATTTGTTCAGCGCCAACTCGTAACCTTCTTTGGTGCCGTCAGCGTCAATGGAGTTCAGGCAGATTTCTCCAGCCCCCAGATTCTCTGCCTTCTGGGCCCACGCCAGGGCATCCATTCCTACGGGCGTTCTCCCACCATCAATCACCATCTCATACCCAGTGGGAATCTTATCTGAGGGTGTCACCCCCTTCACATCCATACCGAGAACGATGCACTGACTGCCAAAGGCCTCGGCTGCTTCGGAAATAATGCTCGGATTCCTGATGGCCGACGAATTGACACTCACCTTTTCCGCACCTGCGAGGAGAACCTGACGCATGTCCTCCACGGTTCTGATACCCCCTCCCACTGAAAAAGGGATAAAGATCTTTGCAGCTACCCGTCGCACCGTCTCGATCATAATATCCCGTTTCTCATAAGATGCCGTGATATCATAGAAGACGATTTCATCTGCTCCTTCCTCGTAATAAAAATGGGCCATTTCCACGGGATCACCAATGTCCACGTTTCCCTTGAATTTTATACCCTTGGTCAGTTTTCCGTCGCGCACATCCAAACAGGGTATGATCCTTTTGCTAAGCATTGTCCCTTCCACTCCACTTGCAGAAATTGGACAAGATTTTCAGTCCTGGTCTTCCACTCTTCTCCACGTGGAATTGCACAGCAAGGAGATTTTTTTCCCCTATGACAGAGGCAAAACGACACCCGTAATCCGTTTCACCCAGCACCACACTGAACGCTTTGGGTGAGGGATAATAGGAATGCACAAAATAGAACTCACTCTCAGGCGCAACACCCTCGAAAAGTGGATGATCCCCCTTGAATGCCACACTGTTCCAGCCCATATGAGGTACTTTTAACTTTTTTCCATCCTGATCCACCATTTCTTCTTGAAACCGACGAACGCCCCCTTCTATCAACCCGAGGCACTGTGTATCGTTTTCCTCGCTCCATTCCATGATAATTTGAGTCCCAATGCAGATGCCAAGTATAGGTTTGCCTGCACCATAGGCATCTACAAGTGCCTGATCCAACCTCAGCCTTTTCAGGTCAGACATGGCCTTCCCGGCAGCTCCCACACCCGGGAAAATGATCCTTTCTGCCTCCATCACTTTGGAGAAGTCACTGGTGATGATCGACTCCTGCCCCAGAGAATTTAGGGCTCGCTGGACACTCGTCAAGTTACCAGCTTCGTAGTCTATTATCGCAATCATTTACTAAGACTTTCTTGTAAAAAAGTTGCAGACGTTCCCGAAACACACGATGAATATCGGCCGAGAGCTCCTTAATGCCGCCTGGAGCATGGGAGTAAAGGAAAAAACCATATTTACCACTCCAGAACTCCAGTACTCCATTCTTTCTATGAGACTGCCAAAAAACTGGCCTCTCAGAGGCTGATGGAAAATGTCCATATGCAAGGCTTCCGAAATCCCGAGGAATGAGGCGTACAGAGAAGTACGCCGCAGTGACGAGGGATGAGGGTAACGCAGCCCTTCGACGCTTCGACCTTGCTCAGCATCGACCCTGAGCGATGTCGAAGGGTCGACACTGCTCAGGGCCGTGAGCCTGCCGAACGGCAGATGGGCGTTTTCCGACAGCCTCTATGTGTAATTGTAGAATCCTCTGCCTGTCTTTTGCCCCAACCATCCCGCATCCACATACTTCCTCAACAACGGACATGGCCGGTACTTATCATCTCCAAAACCGGACTTTAGCACCTCAAGGACAGCCAGGACAGTATCCAGGCCTATGAGGTCCGCCAGGGCCAGCGGACCCATGGGGTGGTTCATTCCAAGCTTCATGACCTGATCTATATCCTCTGACTTGCCCACGCCTTCAAAAAGGGCGTAGATCGCCTCGTTGATCATGGGCATAAGGATCCGGTTGCTTATGAACCCAGGGAAATCATTGGCCGGAACCGGTGTCTTTCCTAACTTCAGGGCCAGGTCTTTGGTGATCTGGTAGGTCTCGTCCACGGTGGCCAAGCCGTTTATGATCTCCACGAGTTTCATCATGGGAACCGGGTTCATAAAGTGCATGCCGATAACGTTTCCCGGTCTCTTTGTGGCACCCGCTATTTTCGTAATGGATATGGACGAAGTATTGGAAGAGAGGATCACGCCTTGCTTGCAAAATTCATCCAGACTGCGGAAAATTTGAAGTTTCAAGGCCTCTTCCTCTGTGGCGGCCTCCACAACAAAGTCAGCCATCGCCATATCATCGATTGAGGTAGTCCCCTCTATCCTGCCCAGGATGGCTTTCTGGTCTTCTTCACTGATCTTTTCCTTTTTTACCATGCGGCCGAGGCTTTTCTCAATGGCAGCAAATCCCTTCTCCAGAAACGCATCCTTAATGTCGCTCATGACAACCGACAGTCCGCTGGCAGAAGCCACCTGTGCTATGCCCGCACCCATCTGACCCGCACCCACAACCCCTAAAGTCTTAATTTCCATCTCCTAAAATCCCCCTTCCTTGCGCCATGGTTTCTACCCAAATCACCTCAAAAAGCCAAATCTCTTTGAATTCTTATATCATGGCCGTGAGAAAATCAACAGAATGGATTTGGAGTCACATTTTAGAAGCAAATAAGATCAAGGAAGGAATATTTGATACTTAAAAGGCGATCCCTCTAGTGCGGTAGGCTATAACACTTCTTCCAGAGCCTCTTGTAGCCCTCTGCCTCCTCGTGCCAGTGCATGTCACCCCACCCCAGTTCTTCCTGACAGATCAGGCGAATACGGTCAAGATGTGCCACGCCACCCTCCTGCAGCAATAAGCCAAGCCTTGTGCGTCTTAACAGTAGGTCCTCCAGGTGGACAACCTGCTCAGTACGTGCAGCCCATCGAAGCTCAGACCAGATAACGTCAATTCCTGGCAGGCGTTCAAGCTCCCCCTCCTTTGCACAACCAAGCATTTCTCCCATCTCTGCGCCGTAACGACCACCCAGCCTTCGGCGAAGTGTGTTGTCGAAATCTGTTGCACCGATCTCTCCTGCACCTGATTCTCCAAACACCGGTTCTCCTCTATCCTCAACGACCAGAGAGGGAAGAAATTGCGTTACCTTCTGGAGAACATCCAGGGCCATGAGGCGAAAATTAGTCAGTTTTCCACCACTCACAGAGATGAGGCCGTTTTCAACCCATATGCCGTGATCCCGCTTTTCTTTGGATGGATCCGCTATGCCTGTACCGATGACAGGTCTGACCCCAGCATACGTGGAGAGCACATGGTCAGCCTCGATACCCAAACCAGGAAGCTTGTACCTTACAGCTTCTAGGAGATAGTCCATTTCCTGGGGAGTAATTGACGCCTCAATATTCAGGTCTTCCTCATGATCCAGATCCGTGTTCCCCACAACTGTGACACCCTGCCAAGGCAGTAGAAACACGTAGCGCTTGTCCACAGGATGCCTCAGTGCTATGGCCTGGGCCACTGGAATGCGCCAGAAGGGAAATATCAGATGACTTCCCCTTAGCGGTCGAATATGGCCCTCTCCTCCCACCTGATTGCGTAGCTGATCCGTCCAAGCACCGGTCGCGTTTATGACCACTTTTGCGCGCACCTCGTTGGTTGCGCCTGATGTCACGTCTCGCACGGCCACACCGCATACCCGTTCCCCTTGCTTCAGCAACTTCTCAGCCGCCACATAATTGATTGCAATGGCGCCTTCCTTCCGGGCCTCCTGAATCACACGAAATACCAGCCGTGCATCGTCCGTAACCGCATCAAAATATTGGGTGCCCCCCTTAAGGCCAGTCTGCCTTATCCGCGGTGCCAGCATGGTGTACTCATGCAGGGGGTAATACCGATGGGCCCAACGCCTTCCCAGAAAATCATATACACTCAGCAGGGCAGTCAGTGGCCACCGTCCGGGCAGGCTAAGCCTGTAATCGCTGAGCAGGAATCCAATAGGATCAATCAGGCCAGGCACCTGGTGCAACAGCCGTTCCCGTTCCCTCAATAAGTCGCGGGTCAGCTTTACTTGGCCCGTCTCAAGATAGCGCAGTCCCCCATGGACCATGTTAGAGGAGCGACTCGATGCCCCCCAAGCAAAATCTCGCTGTTCGATGAGCGCAGCGGCAAGCCCGTATCTTACCGCCTCTCTCAGGATGCCTGCACCCGTGATGCCACCGCCAATAACGAGCAGATCCCACCCGCGCGATCTTTCCGAACCGCCCTCGGCCAGCAGAGACCAGGCCTCGGTATGCCAATCCTGATTATGAGAACTATGCATTGTCGTGTTCGCTTTGGCGGAGCAGCTTTCCAGGGTTCATCATCTCACTTGGATCCACCTGCCGGCACAGGCTTTTGATCATTCCCATGCCAATCTTGCCCTTCTCCGCCTCTAGATAAGGGGCGTGATCTATGCCGACGCCATGCTGATGGCTGATGGTCCCGCCGTTTGCCACGATGGCCTCTGAGGCAACGCTTTTTAAACGCTGCCATCGTGCAAGGGCTTCTTCATGGGTCTTACCAATACGAAAGAGGAAGGTCGTATAAATGCTCGCGCCCTGTGCATAGATATGAGACAGGTGGGTGAACACGTGAATGGGCTCATGTTCATTGGAGGCCGTACCGTTCAAGGCAGACTCGATCACGTCTTTCAAATGATCCACGTTTTGCCAGTCAGTGGCTGTCTCCAAAGTATCTACGGCGTACCCTCTCTCCCACAAAGTATTTCTAAGGTAAGGCACATGAAAACGACTCTCTATCCACTTACGGCCCAAATATCTGCTCATATAGAAACCGGTTGCCTGTTTGAAAACGCCTCTCGTCTCCCTTAATGCTTTTCTGCACTGCGCCCGGGTTCCAGTAACCCCAAATACCAGCATACATTTCTCAGCACCTGCGCCACGTTTCGCAAGTAGCTTTTCCAGTAATCCCACAAGGCGTCTTCTGCCACCGAGAGCAAGTTGGGTTTCTGTTTCAGCGCTGCCACTCAGCCGTAACATGGACAGGGGAATTTTTTTCTGAACGGCTTGTCGTACCGCCTTGACGCCCCTCTGCCAGTTGGGAAAAAATATACCGTAAAAACGCTCCCGAACCGGTAGGGCCGTGACGCGAATTTTGACCTCTGTCAGAATACCCAAGCGCCCCTCAGAGCCAAGCGTCACTTCGCGCAGGTCAGGGCCTGCCGCTGATGCAGGAAAGGTGGGGATATCCAAAGTCCCAACAGGGGTCTCAACCTTACCCCCTGCGAAGAGCTGCTCTATCCGGCCATAGCGCAACGATTGCTGGCCACTGGAACGGGTCGCTATCCAACCACCCAGCGTAGAATACTCAAAGGACTGGGGGAAATGGCCCATCGTGTAACCCTTTGCCCGAAGTTGAGCCTCAAGATCCGGACCAGCTACGCCAGCGCCAAAGGTAGCGATTTGACTTTCTTTGTCCAAGTTTATCAGGCGGTTCATCCTTCCCATATCCATGGTCAAAACCGGCTTGTCGCCCCGTTCCGGCGTGACATGACCGACCACACTTGTGCCACCACCGTAAGGTATTATGATTGCACCGGTCTCTTTGGCGTATTGGATAAGC
>JASFIT010000267.1:0-6624 GCA_050122535.1 Desulfobacteraceae bacterium
TCCACAGCCATGGCAAAGACTTCGGTTTACGCACTCATAAGAATAATCTTTTCAGTATTTACCCTGAATTTCGTTACGGGTTTCGTGGCAGTATTCGATGTTATTTGCTGGATATCTGCGATAGCCATGATCTTTGGCTCTGTATACGCGATAACGCAGAATAACCTGAAAAAAATGCTTGCCTACTCGAGTATAGCGAATGTGGGGTATATCATGCTTGGTGTTGGGCTTTCCGCTTCCACATCCTTGGGACTCACGCCCGCGTTGATGCACATACTCAACCACGCGGTCATGAAAGGATGCATGTTTATGATCGCATGCGCATTCATTCATAAGGCGGGTTTGTGGGACATAAGAGACTTTGTGGGTTTGGGAAGGAGGATGCCCTATACTTGCTTTGCCTTCATTTTGGCCGCCCTTGCCATGATAGGAATGCCACCTAGTGTGGGATTTATCACCAAGTGGTATTTGATACTTGCCGCGTTGGAGGCCGGCCAGTACATATTTGTGGCTGTGATATTGTTTAGTACGCTTCTTATGATCGTCTATTTTTGGCGCGTGATAGAAATTATGTACATAAGGGCAGGTGATGGAGATGGAAATGAAATCAAGGTGGATGAGGTACCGCGGAGTATGCTCATACCCGGGTTAATCCTTGCGGTTCTCTGTTTTCTTATTGGGATTGCCTGGATATCGGGAGTTCTCTCACCCATCTTGGAGGCAGTTAATTCAGGATTCGGACTGGGGGTGGTGCCATGACGGTGGTCCTATCCATCAAGCCATTGTTAGCCATCTCATGCCCCATTATTTGCGCTTTTCTCATACTCCTATTTCGGAAACGACCGAACATTAGGGAGAGCTGCACAATAATCGCCGGTATCCTACAATTCTTGATAATCATCTCAATGGCCCCCACCATTCTCCAAGGTAATGTGATCAAACTCCATCTTCTCACCGTATATCAAGGGATTGATTTCAGTTACAAGGTTGATGCTTTTGGTCTTATTTTCGCTATCACTTCTTCTTTCCTATGGATTCTGGTTTCTCTTTACTCCATAGGGTATATGCGGGCGCTAGAGGAGCACGCCCAAACGCGATTTTACTTCATGTTTGCCCTGGCTATTTTCTCTGCAGTGAGCATAGCCATGTCTGAGAACTTGATCACCTTCTATCTATTTTATGAGGCATTAACGCTTTCAACATACTGGTTAGTTGCGCATCACGAGGACGAGGAAGCATTCTTTGGAGGCCGTAAATACCTCACCTATTTGCTTAGCTCAGGTTGGTTCTTATTTGCTGCGGTGGTGTTGACATATGTCCTGGCGGGGACGACGGATTTCGTGGGCGGAGGAATATTGACATCAGGTTCTGCGTCTAGGTTCACACTAACTTTATTATTTGCCTTATTTGCGCTCGGTTCCATGAAAGCGGCATGGATGCCTTTTCATTCGTGGCTTCCCAGCGCAATGGTTGCGCCAACACCGGTAAGTGCCCTGTTGCATGCGGTGGCCGTGGTCAAGGCTGGTGTTTTTGGGTTTGTCAGGATCGTGAGCTATGTATATGGAACAGATTTGATGCATGAGCTGGGACTCGGGGTCATCCTTGCTTCTGTGGCCGCTTTTACCATGCTCATGGGGTCCTTCTTTGCCATTGGAGAAGACAACCTCAAGAGAAGATTGGCATACTCCACCATAAGCCAGTTATCATACATAATCTTTGGTGTGGCGCTCTTGAGTCCCTATGGGGTAACAGGGGCAATGATTCATATTCCTTTCCACGGGTTCATGAAGATAACCCTCTTTCTTTGCGCAGGTGCCATCATGGTAGCGACAGGGAAGAAGCAAATAAGCCAGATGGCAGGGATAGGGAGGAGGATGCCTGTAACCATGATTGCCTTCACCATAGGTGCGATTGGAATGTGTGGAACGCCACCCGTATCTGGGTTCATTAGTAAATGGTTCCTTTGTCTTGGAACCTTACAGTCGGGTCAGCTCGTTTTCTTGGCTGTTATTCTGATAAGCTCTTTGCTTGATGCCATTTATTTCTTTCCCATCGTAATAACGGCCTTCTTTAGACGACCAGCTGGGTCGGATGAGATGGATGTGAGCATAAAAGAAAAAGAGCGGCCCATCTATCTTTTTATGGTCATTCCTTTGGCCATAACGGCGGTCTTTTCCATTATCTTTTTCCTTTTTCCTAATACATTTTATGTCTTAGACCTTGTGGAGTTGGCGGTAAGGACGCTTTTCTAGATTGGACAGTTTGACAGTACATGCCACCAGGGAGACATGAGCCATGACCGATGAAAGAAGCGACGAAGTAGAAGGCAAGATGGAGCTCTCTCACGAACCCATTCCACCTTACAGGACCATTTTCTTTATAGCGGTTACCATAGGTGTTTTGTATCTGGCATTCATACTATTTAAGACGCTTTAGGGAAGAGGCAAAAAACAAGGAGTTAAACATGAAAGAAAAAAATGAGGCCCCGCAGACAGGCAATCAAACTCCTGATGCTGAAATGCAAACTGCAAGTTCAAAGAAGTATCTTTTTGACAATCCAAGGAACGTGAAGATTCTTTTGCGGACTTTCTTTTCATCGCTTCTGGTTCTCCTAGTTATCGAGCTCTTTATCCACAAACATCCTCATTTTCCCTGGGAAGGGTGGCACGAATTTTATGCCGTATTCGGATTTGTGGCCTGTGTGGCCCTGGTTCTAGCAGCGAAGTATATCCTGCGACCCCTCGTAAAAAGAGGAGAGGATTACTATGATTGATACGGTCCCCCCAGCAACCGTATTTATTTTCGGCGCACTTTTGGTCCCCTTTATAAGGGGAAAATGGAAAAGTGCCTACCTGTTACTCATACCGGTTGTTGGGTTTATAAACCTGATCAACATTCCTGAAGGGACCCACTGGGTGGTCAGGTTTCTCGGCTATGATCTCGTCTTTGGCAAAGTGGACCGACTGAGCCTGCTTTTTGGGTACATCTTTCATCTCATATCCTTTATCGCCCTTCTTTATGCGCTTCATGTGAAAGAGGACCTACAGCACGTGGCAGGGCTTGTTTATGCGGGCAGCGCACTGGGCGTCATCTTCGCAGGGGACTTTTTTTCCTTCTTTGTCTTCTGGGAGCTGCTCACCGTCGCTTCCATATTTCTCATCTGGGCCCGCGGGACAAGAGAATCGCGTGGGGCAGGATTCAGGTATCTTCTCGTTCATTCAGCCGGGGGCCTCTGCCTACTGGCAGGTATTGTGCTGCACGTGTATCAGACAGGGTCCATTGCGTTTGGGTACATGGGATTAAACAGCGTGGCCACTTACTTTATATTTTTTGGTTTCGGCCTGAATTGCGCCTGGCCTATTCTCCATCCTTGGCTGACTGATGCCTATCCTGAGGCGACCATCACGGGAACCATATTTCTGAGCGCCTTTACCACAAAATGTGCAGTATACGCCCTGGCAAGAGTCTTTCCGGGAACCGAGGCACTCATATGGATTGGGGCGATCATGACGGGATTTCCCATTTTCTATGCGGTCATTGAGAATGACCTCAGAAGAGTGCTCTCCTACAGCCTGATCAACCAAGTGGGGTTTATGGTATGCGGTATTGGCATAGGAACCCATCTCTCCATAAATGGGGCGGTTTCCCATGCCTTTAACGATATTCTCTTCAAGGCCCTCCTTTTCATGGCCATGGGAGCGGTGATGTATCGCACAGGTAAGATTAACGGCACAGCCCTGGGGGGATTGTATAAAACCATGCCTCTTACCTGTATATTTTGCATGGTGGGCGCCGCGTCCATCTCAGCGTTTCCCCTCTTTAGCGGGTTTGTCAGCAAGTCCATGGTCATGGATGCAGCTGCCCTCGGGGACATGAGAATTATTTGGTTCATTCTTCTCTTTGCATCGGCCGGCGTATTCCACCATGCGGGGATCAAAATCCCCTTCTTTGCATTTTTCTCACATGATACCGGTATGAGGCCGAAGGAGGCTCCCTTGAATATGCTCCTCGCCATGGGCATTGCGGCGTTCTTGTGTGTTTTTATAGGTTCCTATCCATGGCCCCTTTACAGCCTGTTGCCCTTTCAGGATGTTGCGTATGACCCATACACCGCATCGCACGTGGTGGGTCAAACCCAGCTCCTCTTCTTTTCAGCTTTGGCCTTCTCGCTTCTCCTACTATCAGGCATCTATCCGGCCGAGATGCGGAGCGTCAATCTTGACGCAGATTGGTTTTACAGGAAAGCAGGCAAGAGATTTTTGTGGTTCTGTGAGAAACCGCTCATAGCGTTCGGGAATCTCCTGGATCGTTACGTATTGAGATTGGCAGGCGCCTCCAAGTCTTCCCCAGCGGAAGCCGTACATTGGGAGGAGGGGGTGGATAGATTTTTTCATGTGAAACTCACATCTATTCCAACGGTTATACATAACTGGGTAAGGCACCTTCGAACTGAGATGGGATACTTACCCATTAATGTCATATATGTGGCCATATCATTTGTTGTATTGCTTTTTATGGTGCTGTTACTGGGTTAGTGCAATGATCCCTCATATACTTCTTCAAATATTAATAGCTCCGATCATAGCCTCAATAATCATCTTTTTGACCCGGCACAAAATAGGTGGGAAAGCAGGCTGGATATCGGGCATCACGCTGTTATATACCTCTGTTCTCCTTTGCGTAGCGGGTCTCAGAGTTTATGGGGGTGAAGTCATTTATGAGAAATATCCCCTTGGGCCCGAGGTAAGTCTAAATCTTCTGGCAGACGGTTTAAGCCTTCCCGTCGCATTGATCATTAATTTCATATGCGTTGTTCTCTCATTCTACTCGATGCATTATGTGGATCACAGAATAGAGGAAATATATGGAAAGGTGGATAAGAGGACATGGCTTATATATTACACTAGGTTTTTCCTTCTGTATCTCTTTTTCCCCACCGGTTTTATGGGTGTATCTTTTGCTACTAATCTCATAACCGTCTATTTTTTCCTGGAGCTACTAACGATTATCCCCCTCTATTTCATCATGGCCCAATTTGGGTATTCTGATTATATAACCCGTTACAAGGTTGCCCTGATGTGTCTTTACTGGGGAGTTGCTGGCGCGACCCTCTTCCTGATAGGTGTTCTGTTAGGTTATACCCAGATAGGCAGCTTTGAGATCTCTGAGCTCCCAAATCTTGCGGGGAACAGTCTTACTTTTTGGTTCGCAATCCTCATTCTTCTGGGCCTGGCTACGAAACTGGCGATAATTCCCTTCCATGTCTGGATGCCCTGGGTCCACGCAGAACATCCCACATGCATAGCGGGGCTGCTGGCAGTCTATGCCAATATAGCCGCTTACGTGGCTGTGAGGGTTCTCGTCTTACCACTTCGTGACGATCTCCACGTTTTCTGCATCCCTATTTTGGTGTTTGCTCTGATAACCATGATCTATGGCGCGCTTCTCACATTGGCACAAACCGACGCGAAGCGTTTCTGTGCTTGCTCAACCATAAGCCAGATATCTTACTCCGTGTTTGGAATTGGGGCCCTCACTATTTGGGGCGTTGAAGGCGGTATTTTTTATTTCCTGAGTCACATCTTGGGCAAAGCGATTCTCTTCTCAACGGCCGGCATATTGGTTTACACAACAGGAATCAGAGATATGAGGAGGATGGGGGGGCTTTGGTCTAAGATGCCGATAACCGCAATTCTCTGGATATCAGGGGCACTGATACTCTCAGCCCTTCCTCCCACAAGCGGTTTTGTGGGGAAATGGACCCTGTTTGCAGGGGCGTTCCAGAGAATGTATAATGATCCCGTCGGTCTTCTAATCGTGGTTTTGGCCATCATCTCAACCATACTCACACTCGTCTATACGTTCTTGGCTGCAAGGAGAATATTCTTTGGTCCATTGAAGCCTGAGCTGTCAAATGATAAGATTAAGGATCCTCCACTTACAATGAGTGTCCCTCTTCTCGCCCTTGTGGTTGTCGCTTTCATCCTGGGGTTGTATCCAAAACCCTTTTTAACCCTGATCCATTCTGTGATCGGTTTCTTGTAATCATGTCAACTCGCTTCCTTTCCTGTGGCAAAAAGAGGTAAGTATATGTAATCTTCTCCCATATGAAGAATTGATGCCTTTGAACATTCACAATTATCAGGGGAGGGGCGGGGCGGTGAAAACCAATGGTTGTTTCTGATATGGACGCGTGTGAAAAGGGTTCAGGCTATGAAAAAGAGTAAAGTGTTCAACGTGGCCATCGTGGGCGGCGGTCCTGGATCCAAGGCGATTATTGATATCATCCTTGACAAAAGGCTGAGCCAGCTTCCGATGAAACTCATAGGGATAGCTGATCCTGATCCCGAGGCCGTAGGTTACCGGTACGCCAAGGAGAAGGGCATTTTTGCCACAGAGGACTATAAGGCCCTTTACAAACTAAAAGACCTCGATATGCTCATTGAACTCACAGGTCGTGAAGAGGTAGCCAATGAAATCGCCCAAAACAAGCCAAAACATGTCCGCATGATGGACCACATGGCTGCCTATCTTTTCTGGGACATCTTTCAAATCGAAGAACAACGTATTGCCGAGCGTACGCGGGCGGAAGCGGCATTACAGGAGGCTGGTGATGTTCTGTCT
>JASFIT010000268.1:0-6608 GCA_050122535.1 Desulfobacteraceae bacterium
ACATGACTGAATATGCCTATCATAAAGAACAAAAGTGCTATGCATGTGATGTGCTGTTTGCTCAGAATCTTTCGCATCGTTTGCCCTCCCTCTCCACTATGGTTTTCGGTACATTTCGTTCACTTTCTGCTCGATGAAATCAATCACCTTTGCCTCAAGTTTTGCATTCTCTAAACGATTGATGCGGGGGATACCCCCGGGGCTCACACAATTGATTTCAACCAATCTATTCCCAATAATATCGATACCCACAAAGTAGAGACCGTCTTCCACGAGTCGGTCCTTTATTTCCTCACAGATCTTCTTTTCCCTCGGCGTTACTTCATGTTTATAGGCCCTGGCACCTGCATGAATATTGGTGCGAAAATCCCCATCCTGCGGCTTCCTCCTCATGGCGCCCAGGATCTCCCCATTCAGGAGGAGAATTCTCACATCTCCCGCTTCTTGAACACCATCCAGATACTCTTGGACCATGATGGGTTCCCGATCCGGATAGTTTCGGAAGGCCTGTACGTAGTAATTGATTAGGGAATTCAGATTCTCCTTGTCTTTAACGCTCACCTTAATAACCCCTTCTCCCCCATATCTCTGAAGGGGTTTGACGACCATGGAACCGCCAAAGTCATCGATGATTTTTTTCAGTCGCATGGGGTCCCTGGAGATATGGGTCTCAGGGATGATTTTAGGAAAATTGAGGGTATAGAGCTTGCTGTTTGCCAGGACCTGCCCGCTCGTACTGTTTATCGTAAAGACCCGCGCATTTACCGGCGCCAGGAATTCCATGGTCTGGTAAATAAGCGGGGGGTTTTTTCTCAAGAATAGGGCGTCAAGTTCCGTGATGTTTTCAAATATGAGTTCATCCTTTTTGAGACAATTGATCAGAGATCGCCAATACCTTTTCATGGATAGATTGGGGGGCACGGTGATGTTGCGCATTCGAGCCACCACCTCGTTCTTTCGAATATAAACGTCATGGGGCTCCAGATAGAATACGGTATGTCCCCTCTGATTACACTCGTACATCAGGTGGCTGGTGGTCTCAGTCAGGGGATCGATAGAGTCCAGTCTGTCCATTAAGAAGGCGATTTGCATCCCGGTCACCCTCTATTGCTAGTCACATATTTGATGATTTCAATAGCCACATCTTTTCCTGTGCATCTTTCCAGGCCCTTGAAACCGGGGGCGTAATTCACATCCACCACCCTCAACATTCCATCATCTTCCTCTATCATATCCACACCGGAAATAGCAAGTCCAAGGGCCTTGACCGATCTTATGGCCAGATTGGACATGGCCCTGGTTAGGAGGACTTTGTCTGCTCGGCCCTTGAGATGAATATTCGCCCTGAAATCCCCCTTTCTAGGTATTAAAGACATGGCCCCTACCACTTTCTTGCCCACGACCATAATCCGAATATCTCTTCGCTTTTCTGGGGGAATGTATTTCTGGATCAAGAGCCCTTGGCTTCGATCGAGCAGGCTATTTAGAAGGGACCGATGTTTTTCTATCAAATCAATAAGGAATACCCCTCTTCCTTGCCGACTATTGGGTGCTTTTATGACAAGGGGACAGCCCCCCAGTTTTGCAGCCGCCTTTTCAAAATTTGACCAGTTACTCGCATAGGCTGACTCGGGAATGGGGATGCCGCTCTTGAAAAGGGTCTGGAGGCTAAGAAACTTGTTTCTGGCCAGAAGAATAGACTGATAATTATTGATGACAGGGATACCAAGGAGTTCCAAATGACGGATCATCGCAAGACCATATTCCTTGATGGTCGCTCCCAACCGCGGCAGGATCACGTCTGTTTGAAAGTGTCTTCCTAGGTGATCTATCCTCAATCCCTGATCGTCCACCCCCATGAATAGCCTTCCTGGATGAACAAGGACCGCCTGGTGGTTCAGGGCCCTTGCAGCCTCCATGAGCCTTCTATTGGGATGATATCGATGGTTTTTGACACTCAGTATTCCGATCCGCATGGCCTTTCTTCTCCGGCTTGTCGTATAGTGCCTTGCCATCCCCCAAAATCGAGATCTTCAATATTCTTAACAACTTCTCCTTTCTGCGGATTATGGCCCGGATGGTAGGAGAAAATATGAGGGTTGTCAATCCACAAGGCCATTGGTAGAAATATCAGTTAAGGGCCCATGTTTCGGTTTTTCCTTCGAGGTAACGGATGAGATCCTCTCCTCAGAAAACGGTTCAGCACTATTTTAAGAAACCGGACGAAATATCTACTCAGATCCTTGATCAAATCCAGCTTCTGATAAAAAAAGGGGGTGGGGTGGGCTCAACCCACATCAAAGAGAATCTGAAAAATGCATTCCTTATTAGCTATGCCCTTGATCAAGAGGGCTTGGTGGTTGGCACCGTGACCTTGAAACATCCGAAAGAAGCGTACCGAAGAAAAATTGAGACAGCTACGGGTTTGGATCTATCAGGGTATCTTGAGAGAGGATACACGTCGGTGGAACCTGAGTTCAGGAATAGTGATGTGGCAGATAGATTAATAAAAGGGTTGATTGAACGATCCAAGGGTCAAAAAATCTACGTGACCATCAGGATGGACAATACGTTCGCCTTAGCGCTGACTTACAAAAATAATATGGTTTTTGCCGCGCAATTCATCAATGAACGCACTGGCCACAAAATAGGCGTCTTCACCAATAAAGAATCCAGGGCCTGAGGACCCGGCTTTGTGGTGCCCCCTGAGGAGTTTGATTGCGCAATCTCCTTCAGAGTGCCTAAAGTGAATGAGATTTTTACGCGTTTAGAAATAGACCTCACCAAAGGCGAGCACCTCAACTTTAGCCCCGCCTGCCTATGCCATTTATCAGTAATCTGGTCTGTTTGACCCGTTCTGATTGCATAACTCGACCGAACTACTGTGCGCGGCAAGGCCTCGGCGGGCAGGTCACTTTAGCTCACTTTTGACTTTAGACCACTTAAAACGTATTCTATCGGCTAAGCCCATTAACTCTGACCTGGACCATTGAAGATCCCGCTACGCGGGGAAGGAGTAGCAAGAACCTACTCTTCTACTTTGCTGGTCGCGTCCAGATCCTCGATCTGTTTCTCCTCACGCTTTATCTTTTCATGTAAAACACGTATGCGTTGGCTCAAAATCCTACAGATGTGAAGGGCGATTTGGGGATATTCCCTGACAATCTCTGTAAATTCCTGTTTGTGGAGGACCAGAAGACGGGTCTCTTCTTCGGTACGAATTGTGGCAGATCGCACCACGTCCTCAAAGAGGGCCATCTCCCCAAAATAATCCCCGGCGAGAATACGGTCCAGCTCGATTTCAGGTCCCCCTCCTTGGCTTTTGTTGACGGATACCTCACCCGCGATGATCATGTACATGGTCTCCCCGGTTTCGCCCTCTTTGATGACCAGTGTGTCCACGGGATGGACCACCTCTTCAGTCACTGAGGCTATCGCGGCCAGCTCACTGACAGAGAGGCCCTCAAATATCTGGATGCCCCTGAGCCTGAGAATCTTGTCTGGGATGCTGCTACCTGTTTCCATGCCAGCCTCCTCACTGGGAACGTGAGTACGTTGCCCACTCACTACGCTTTGAGCCATTTGTTGAATATATGGGTTGTCTGATTTTGCCAGGTCTTCCACAATCTCCTTGTCAACGCCGTCAAATCCCTGCTTTCCAATCAGGTAAAGGGTTAACGCCACGGTGACCCAGTCGTATTTGGAAAGGAGATGGTGATACAGGATTTCCCCATTGGAATCAAACTCCGGGAGTTCAAAATCCCTTCTTCCGACCGCCAGGCAATCTGATGGAGACAGATCCTCCACGAGGGGCAACATCGTCTTTGATAGCGAACGTCCCACCAGATCTTCGAGGGCTTCAATGGCATTCGACTTCTGCCGAGAATCGGCAGAGTATATGCCTCGCCACACGATCCTCATGCGTCCTGATCGATCCTGGGTAGCCAGGACCCTCAGGATCGTTTCTAGTCTGGCATTCTTTTTCTGAACCAGATGATCAAACAACAGGTCCCCCTCCTCGCCGCCTCGACGGGGACGAAGGGCCTCAGCCTCGGCCAAATTTCTATACGCCCTCTCCAGCTGAGAGCGGGCAAAACGGTACACATCCACGTCTTTAATCTCTAGGGATTCCAGCAGAGAAAAAACCCCCTCCCGAAGCTTACGGTTGGGTATGACAAGGGATTCAATGAGAAGTTCTGCATTTTGATAAGAAGATTCCTGAAGCTTGATCCTGGCCAGGTCCTGCACACCCAGCGATCTATCTCCCAGCAAGGGAATAACAGCCCTTATGGCGTTATCATCTTCCACGGTAAAGGCGTCCAGGGCCGCCTGACGGATCCCTTCGGATGAATGCCGCAGGTAGGGAAAAACGAGGGCATCCATCTCAGGTGCCCCCAGTTGATGAAGTGCTTCCAGGATAAGAGAAATAAGGGATTCATCCTTCACCTTTTCCAGCATGTTTTGCAAGATGGGGACATACGCCCTGTTATTTGAGGACCCGGCCGAGATAATTCCGGCCCTTTGCTCAGCCATCTCCTCTGAGGCTAACCAGGAATCGATAACCCTCTTGTATGTTTGCGGCTCTTGACGGTAGAGACCAATAACGGCATAGGCCTTCAATACGGGATTGTCGCCTGATTCAAAGACCCCCCTCAAGAAATGGGATGAGAGATCCGGCGGGAGTTGGGCGGCCGCCTTTAGGGCCGCAATACTCAAGTCTGGTTTATCCGGGTCTGCCAACGCCTCTAATATGTCTATGGCGCCATCCCCCGCATCCGGCGAAAGAAGCGAGAGTAAGCCTATTCTGGTCCGGTCATCCTGATCTTTGATGATGGAGAGGATGTGGGTATCCAGACCCTTTATGCCCAGGGATTTGATCAGGTTGGCGTACCAGAGACAGGTATTCCCCTTGGAAGATAAGAAGGCATCCACCAGCTGAGATTGGACCTTTTTATCCAAGAAGATACGACTCACATCCTGTTCTTCCTGGGATTTCAGATCCAGCATGTTTCTGGATATGAGGTCCAACAAGATCCGTGAGTAGGATCTCTTAAAAACAAACGTTGTTGCAATCCAGCCGGCCATAAATACAAGGGCGATTAGGGAAAGGAACCTGGGGTGGAATATTCCTGCGCAAGCAATGATTATTCCTGATCCCACCAACGTGCCGACCCTCACCACGGTACCTCTCAAGAAGGGCCTGATAAGAGCCCGATATTCTGCGGGAAAAAGCCCCATCAAGACGCCCCTTGCGGGATTGTTGATGGTGTTCCTCAAAACCCTTGTTGTGAACTGTGCATACATGGCTGAGAAGTAATCAAACTTGAATAGAAAGGCAAGGAAGGCGATCACGTAATTGAAGGGGTGAAACATGAGGGCAATGGGAAGACCCAACCGACCATAGATTCTCCCCACAAACAGAAGGATGATAAAGCTAATTCCATTTAGTGCGCCTCGGAAAAAACCGAAAAATTTGATCATCCCCCCTTCTGTGGCAAATGCCGCGTCTATGGCGTAGTTGAACTGATAATTGATGATGGGAATGACCACGTTGGGTAGAAGCGTCAATAGGATGAGGATCTTTACCAGGGCCGATTCTTTGATAACGGGGAAGACCCTCTTGAACTCCTCTTTCAAGGAAAGGCGTTTCTTCACCTTTTTGGTCTTTCCCTCTGAAGGGAGCAGGGTGGGAAATAATGTGCCCATGCGTCGGACCACCACGGCCCCGATCAGGGTCGAGCCCAAATAGATAAACATGAGATTATCTATGGAGATCGTTTTTGCGAGAAAGGGGGTCCCAAAACTTCCAATAACGCCACCCATCACACCGCCTGCGGTGATGAGAGGGAAAAGGCGCTTGGATTGCCTTGTATTGAAGAGATCATTGGCAAGATTCCAGAAAAAGAGACCCAACATGACCTCAAATTGGGCCTTCAAAATATAAAGGATAGGATAGAGCATTTCGAACCCGAGAGGGACCACAAAACGAAGTCCAGCCACAGTTGTGCCACATATCACGAGCATGTAGGACAGAAGACGATGACCCGGGAGCCGGCTCATGATGCCGGCGATTAAGCTCATGATGAAAAAGGTGCTTATGGAATTGATTATGAAGATCATGGGCAGGTACTCTACCCCAAACCGCTTAAGAAAAGCTGTCTCGGCAAAATTGTTGAAAATGATATTGGAGGAACGGATGAGAAATAGGAGAAGGGCTGACCAAAGGAATAGGCTTATTTCATCTTCATAGACCTTCAGCCATTTGCCTAGGAGTTTCAACATCAGGTTACCTGGGTTAACAAGGGAAAGAATTTAGGGATTTCTATAATGCGTGAAGTTACCTTGCTGCTTAGGGCGTGTCAAGATTTTAGATTCTGTAAGGATTGGGATGGGAGGCTAGAGCCTACCGCTTCTTCGCACTCCGGCCTTCGTCCACAGAAATATCGACTATTTTCCAGGGCAAGTCCCACATTGGCTGCCAGTGCCGAGAGGAGTGATTCATCCCTGTGGCTGAACGGACCGTCCTCTTTGTTCAATACCTGAATCACGCCCAAGAGCTCAAGCTGGGTTCCTAGGATGGGCATACAGATCATATTCCTCGTCCTAAA
>JASFIT010000269.1:0-6543 GCA_050122535.1 Desulfobacteraceae bacterium
CAGGGGCAATGACCAGACAGGTGGTGTAGGCCCTTTGCTGCCGCTGCTTATAAATACAATTTCTATATTTAAAGAAATGTAGAGCCTACGGACTCAAAAAACAGCCAGCTATAGATGCTAAAGAGGTTCCCGTAGAAGATGTACAGTTGGACGGATGTAGCAGCAAAAAAAAGAAGATTCCTATTACCAAACTGAAAATAACGAAATAACATAGATTGACGATCGATTCACTCATTGCATAACCCCCTTACCAAATGCCCCTAAAGGAAAGTGGTGTATGACCCTGAAAACCAGGAAAAATAGGTCAGGAAGAACCTGCGTTCACGCAGGAAGCCTGTTTACTAAAAAAGGCTGTACAGGAATAATGCAATCGCCAGGACGATCAGAGTGAGAACGAATGACCAGGTATCCTTTATTTCCTCTCTCATTGAACAACCCCCATGAATAACCCCATGTGAGATTTAGCAAGAACAATACCAAATGCTGCCAAATGAATTGCCATGAAGTTTCCATGGGTTAGCTCAACTCAGATGGGGAACCTCTCCCATTGGATGCACAATAAAATGTGCAGAAACACAGGTTCTTGTGCATTCTTGGACTGTGACCATTGAAGAAAATGACGAGGCATCAGGGCTGGTAACAAAAAAGCAGGGCCACAATGGCCCTGCCAGAAGTTCTGTGGATGTAAGGAAAATCTATTGATGAATGTGAGATAAAGCGCTTAGCTCTAGAATCCGATAACCCTTCTGTGACAATAAGGCCGCAAGTTCACTGCGCAGGTCTGCTGGCGTGGCGATAATGGCCTTCCCTGTGGGATCTGCAAAGGTGATTCCGGGTAGAGTAAACTGGATATTCCTCCAACTGTCTTTTTCAGCAACCACAAAGGAATGTTGACCATTACCAAATTGAACATTGAGAAATTCAAGCGTCTTGGCAACCAACTCCAATGGATCCTTTTCTGCTGACAACGAGAGGTATGAAAACTGGTGTTCTTCCAGAAAAGAGACAATTTGAGGCGTCAGCCCAGTTAGATCAATGATAGCGTCGCTTTCCCCAATCCTGAGGAAGAAATCCACGTTGACGTTTACCCGGAGATCCGCCTTATGGCTCTGATAGACAGGAATTTCTATTTGAGTGGAAAAATTGTGGTTCGTGAGAGCCAACAATCTTTCTACTAAAGAAAAACGATCAGTACCCCCTTCTAATATGTCTGATTCCTCTATTCCGCCTGGGTAGGTGTTCTCGCGAGGGGGGAAATCTATGATTTTCACACCTTCTCTCTCCATGAGTCTCTTGACCAGCAGGGATGTGGGCTCTGTATAATTGTCTATCAAATTAATGACCACATAATTTGGCTTGCTTTTCGAACCATTGTCGGGAAGTGATACAATCCAATCCCCGGTCACCCTGAAATTCATGTCACCCTTCAGTTCAAGAGGTTCACCCTTTTCATATACCTTAGCGTAATTGCACATGCTCAAAATCTTGGCGAATGCTGACCTCAGATCCTCTTTTTCCATCAAGTGAATAATCCGATAATTTGCCCAGGTGGATTGTATAAGGCTTCCAATGTCCTTTGGAAGCTCATTGTTCAGGTCCACAATGACCCTCAGGCCATTTTGAAGATAAATAATGGGGAAAGATGCAGCCTTGATGTTTATAGATCCCATTGACTCGATGGGCAGAAAATGGTCCCCGGTCTGAATCCACTCCTCTCCCATTTCAGCAAATATCTTTCCCAGATCATTAACCAGGGTATTAGCCTTTTTGCTTGACTCTTTCTTTTCGATTTCCATGCTCTCTGCTGGTACGGGAGAAAATGCCTGCTCAATGGGCTCTGTGGCAATGCTCGTTGAGTAGACCGGCAGTTTGACGACTTGACCAGCATGAAGGTTATTCAGATCTTTGATCGTCGGATTCATTTTCTTGAAAAGCTCTATATACTCATCGTAGAAATCCTCGTTTGGAATGTTGTAACGACGTTTAGCAATCCGAAACAGGCTGTCGCCGGGCCTTACCGTGTACATCTCAAACTCGGGATCAGTCGGAGTTATGACTGGGGCCTTTTTCTGTGGAGAGGGTTTTTGACTGACAGAGTTAGGCGGAAGGCTGGTAATTCTAAGGGGAATGACGATCTCCTGTCCAGGATAGATCAGATCCAGGTTGCGCAAGGATTTGTTCAATTGTCGTAGTATGGAACGGAGCTCAGCTGGTTTGCCCTGATTCAAGAGTCTTTTTTTCCTCAGGATTCTCCAAAGAGAATCACCTTCCTGGACAATGTACACCTGAGCCTGGACTCTTTTGTTGTCAATATCATAGATATGTCCCTCTAATTCAGCCGTCTTAACCATATGTATATAGTGGGTCTTTTTATCCTCCAGTGCAAACGACGGTTGGAAGGAGATGAGTATCGGCAGCGAAAAACAGAGGAGCCAGATAGTCTTTTTGAAAACCTGACGGAGGCACGCCCGATTCAACGGCTCTAAAACCAGTTTGGCGACCAGCCAATAATTAGAAATAGGATAGTTTTTCATAGGTCCAAACAGAAGGGGGCGGGCTCCTAGGAAAGATTTTAAGAAGAGATTGTGCTAATGATAGGATAGAATCACCAAAATGTCAAGTATTTTAATTACTTGCATTAACAGAAACCAAGGAAGCTTTTCTATCCAGAATCAAGTATCTTTACCCCGTGAAATCCTTGCTCTGTTGAATCTGGAAGCCATTCAACCGGGGCGAAGGCTATTTCACTGGGGTAGCATCAAGTATCTTCGTCTAAGACATCCCCCTTTCATTACTCCGCCTTTATGCGGTTCGGGTCCATACCCACCGCTTCTACAGTTTCAGATAACACTTTTTTAGTGGAAATTGCTCTGATGGTTGTTTTTAGAAAATATTCACCGCAATATCCACACTTGTAAACCTGCCTTTCCAGTTGCCCACCCAGATATGTCGGCTCTCCACCCTCCGTATTAACTGGATGGTCTATTTCAGGGAAATCTTTTATTTTTGGAGTTCCATCAATATCTGTACAATAGCCACAAGGCATTTTAAACCTCCACTATCTCCCGAAAATATTTCACGAGTTTTGCCTCTTGCTAGCCTTGCAGTTTTGGCACTTATAAGCGTTACGGGAATTCTTAAGAACCACTTATCAGTTTCGAAATCGTGTCCCGTCTGGGGTGAATCACTACTATAAGCAGCAAAAGTAAAAAGGCGAAAAATACAGGAGAATCGACCCTTTCATGACCTTCCTCAAAAAAGCCTGTGATGTTGTGCCAGGACAAAGGAGTGCATTTTTGCGGGGCAAGTCTATTAGAAATGTTGTGAAGAAGAGATTGGGTCAATGATAGGATAAAATCCAACAAAAGGCAAGTATTTTAAACCACTTCCATGATTTCTGGAAGAGCTCTTTTTACTCCTTACTCCCTACTCTTTTCGCTATGCTTTACCTGGCCCGCCGTAGTCTTGGCGCCCGTCCTCTCCATCCTCCGTAGTCTTGACGTAGGAGGGTGTCTACTGTCTTCTGGAGTCCGCGTCCCCCATTTTATTCGATTTTTGATTCGTTGTGTCATCATTTGACATTTGGAAACTAGAGCTTAATTTCCTTTCAACAAGCAATATTGTAAGGGACGAGTTACTAGTGCGGTGGACCAGTACAAAGGGAAACGTTGGGTGCTAGGGACAAAATGAAAAGGTCAATTCTCATTTTATCGGTGCTACTCCTATTAGGATCTGTGATAGATCCTAACCAGAGCTTTGGTCATACTGAGATTTTCGTCGGTAAGGCCGTAAACAAAAGTGGTGAGTCTGAATATACGGAGCGTCATGAGGTCACCTATGAAGACGGAAAGGTGATTCGAAGCAAAACCACCTACCGCGATCCCTCCAACCGGATCATCGGCGATCTGGTGACGGAATACATGCCCGATCCCCGGCTTTGCAGCTATGACTTCAGGGATATACGGGCCAAATATGAAGACGGCGTGAGAGTCGAGGGGCAACGGATGCGTCTGTTCCGTAAGCTGAACGATCTGGATGAGGTGGAAATGGCCTATATGCCCTTGATGGAAGATCAGATTGTGGGTCAGGGTTTTCACCACTTCATTGTCTTGAACCTGGAGGCGATTGCTTCGGGTAAGGTCTTTCATGTGAAACTCGTCATGCCTTCGCGTCTAAAGCAGTACAAGTTCAGAATTCGCAAACGGAACCTCGACGCGGGCATTGTTTACATTCGCCTTGAAATTGACAACTGGTTTCTCAGATTGTTTGCTCCCCATGTTGACGCGGAATATGATCTGAAGACACGCCATCTGCTCCGCTACGATGGCATTTCGAATCTGTCTGATGCATCGGGAGATTACAAAAAGGTGATCATTACATACAGCTATTAAGGCTTTCAGAAAACCCGGAAGTAAGGTTTGTTTGTCAATACCGCGCACGCGGGTTAAATGAGGAAAGGTGATGCAGAGCTTTCTAAAATTTTTGTTTGCACTCATGCTAGTGGCCATGCTCGCCATGACCACGGCAGCCAGTCTCGACCGGGGTGTTTTCCAGGCGCTTGGTGATCTCTGGAAGGACCTCTGGTTCAAGGCAACGCTGATGGATGCTTATTTCAGCTTCATTACATTCTATGTATGGGTGGCTTATAAAGAACGTCGTAATCTTGCAAGAATTCTGTGGTTCGTTTTGATTATGTGCTTTGGAAATATCGCCATGGCCACTTATGTCCTGATTCAGCTCTTCAGGATGGCACCGGGTGAGTCCATGGAAACCCTATTGACAAAAAGGGTGACGTGATGATCGCATCCTTACTAGAAAATAAAATTATTCGTCCTATCATTGCGCTGCTAAAGCAAGGAATTACACCTGAAAAGATTGCGTTGAGCCTTGCTTTGGGCATAGTACTGGGCATCTTCCCTGTACTCGGTTCCACGACCTTACTCTGTACTCTAGCTGCACTGCTCTTCAGACTAAATCTCCCGGCGATTCAAATTGTCAACGTCGTGATTTACCCCCTGCAACTCGCGTTTTTGCTACCCTTTTACCGGGCCGGTGAATGGCTCTTTAATGCGCAACATCTGCCCATATCCGTGCAAGAAATCATTGCTATGATTGATAAAGACGTTTGGGGAGCCATCCTGTTCCTTTGGGATACCACGGTACACGCCATTGGGGCCTGGTTTCTCGTGGGTTCCGCCATGACCCTGATACTGTATACCCTGCTTAAACCTGGCATCTCCAGGTTGTCATTCAAGTCATCCGGCGTACAGTATTCAGGGCACGTCCCCCCTTTGCGAGAGTGCACCAAAACCGTCAATTCCTACCAACGCCCCCGATCACATGACTGCGTGGCACATGGCTAGTTTTGTTGATTTTGACCCCGGTATTCGCTGCATGTATCAAGGTGACGTCCATTAAATTATAAGATTCTTGTCGGCTGAAACAGTCTTCCGAGAGTACCGATTTTGCTTGGCTTCGACAAAGATAAATCAATCTTATAATTTAATGGACATCACCCTTTTTTCTTTTCTTCAGGGCATTTCTTGCCATCCTTTTCGGGTCATAAATATAAGAAAGAATAAGTAATACGAATACTAGGCTACAACCAATGCATAAAACAATTATGCTCCACTTCTTTGGTAGAGTAAATGAAAGGACAGTTATGACAAAGAACAGCAAAAACGATAGGTTTAAGTATTCGTTTTGATATCCTTCTTGTGACTTTAATCGTTTCATTTAATTTCTTAACATACCTTCAGTGCGTCAAAACCTTCAATGCCTACCAGCGTGCCCTATCACCGAGGATGGAAAGGCGGGTCCTTTTCTTCAATATTCAATTCTCAATCCTCAATACTCAATCCAAAAGGTCCTCCCCTATTTTGTTCGAGCAGGTAAATGATAAATGTGATCTGTCATCTGCCATCCGTCTCCCTGGCTTTCAGCTTCCTCGCTTTTATTGTCCCGCCTGGGCCGAGCAAGAGTCAAGAGCAGATTAACCCCGTTGAATTCCGCTGTGCAGACTTATTCAACTGGGGCTTGACCCCTGTACATGCCAGTGCAAATGACGTCCTTCCAGGGGATAGGTTTACATCTTAATGGGCGGGTCTCTTAGAAATGATGTGAAGAAGAGATGACAATATAATAGGCTGGAACCACTGAAAAGTCAAGTATTTTAAACCACTTCCATGATGTCCAACTGCCTGCGACTCTATGTTTCTCGCTTGTAAATTCCTTAATCCAGTGCAACGACCAGGATGACATTTACCGATTTCGGCTCAAGGCTGTTTTCGGTAAAGAAAATTGGTCAGGTCTCCATGCTCCATGCTCTACTTGGCCCGCCGTAGTCTCTCGCCACGGCGGAGGCCGGGTGACGAAGGCGGCTGCTCTATGCTCCATGCTCTATGCTTCCCTTATTTCAATCGTCAATAGTCAATATTCAATCCCTCAGGCTTCCCATTCAGGAAAGTGGGGAACGATTACTTTTATAGACGATCTTTCCCTTCAGCATTGTTAATTCTGCCTTCACATCCCTTATCTCAACCG
>JASFIT010000270.1:0-6494 GCA_050122535.1 Desulfobacteraceae bacterium
GTGGTAGGCCGAAGGAAGCCATTCAGTCATTTGAGAAGGCGATAAGGCTTAACCCGATCCCCCCGAGCCATTACCTACACTCCTTAGGGATGGCCTACCGCGAGGCGGAACGTTATGAGGAGGCGGTTACAGCATGTGAGAAAGCCATCCGTCTCGAGCCGAATAATCTGTTTGCCCACCTTGTTTTAGCTGCGACCTACAGCATGCTGGGCCAAGAGGATCGAGCACGCGCTGAGGCTTCGGAAGTCCTCCGAATAGAGCCTAGATTCTCAATGGAGCGTTTGGCCAAGGCACGGCCACATATTGATCCTGACAATACGGCTCGCTTCGCTGATGCTTTGCGCAAGGCGGGGCTTAAGTGAGGCCGGTTACAATATGTTGTGATCGCTTTCTGAAACCTCAAATTGCATGTTTCTTGCCAAAACGTTGAATCTCACTGAATCACAATTCATTGCAGGTTACATCTGCTAATCATCTGTTTTTCGGCCTTTTAAGAGTCAACAAGTATAGTAATCCACTATCTTAAGTCATTTCAGTCACATACAATATATAGACATTCCCACCAAAATCCGCTATGCTTTGAAACCTCAATAAATCTGGCGGCAAACTGACCATACAATTTAACTCTAACCTTCTGGGCTGAACTATGGGAAGATTCACCAGAAGGTGCCGAATGTAAAGCCTCCTGAGGGATATAATACATTCCAAGAGGCTTTTTTATTTAGACTTGTCAATTTGTTTCACTTTTCACCCTTGACTGGTATGGTCCCATAACTAAGAGGGTGCGGGTAAAATAGAATTTAGACCAAAATATATTCGCAGGAGGTTAAAATGGAAATAATAACCGTAGAGGATTTGATGGTGCCTATTGAAGAGTATGTAACTGTTAACGAGGATGCAACCCTTTATGAGGCAGTTAAGACTTTGGAGAAAGCTCAAGAAGAACTGGATCGAAAACGTTATCATTACCTACACAGAGAAATATTGGTACTTGACAAAAATCGCAAGGTGTTGGGGAAAATAAGCCAGTTAGACGTACTTTGGGCTTTGGAGCCAAAATATAAAGCTATGGGAGATATGAGACATCTGTCGCGTACTGGTTTTAGCGTGGATTTCATAAAGTCAATGATGGAAAAGTACGCACTATGTGAAATACCTTTCACCGAGATGTGTAGGACGGCCGCGAATCTGAAGGTAAAGGAATTTATGTATAGTCCCACCGAGGGCGAGTATGTTGAAGCAGATGCTTCATTGTGTGAGGCAATACACATATTGTTAATGGGTCAACATCAAAAGCTGCTAGTCACCAGAGACGGTGAGATTGTAGGAGTATTGAGACTCACAGATGTGTTTAAAGAAGTCTTCCAGACAATGGAGGCTCAAAAGCTCGAATCAGACGATGCATAATCTACTCCTCTTAGTACTTCATGAAAACGTTCATCCCGCCAGTTCTTTGTGAGCAGAAAACATGCCCATTTCATAATAGAAAAAGTGTAGCTTACGACCGCTAATCGATTGAATCTCTTAGAAAGGCGGGTCTGAAGGGAGTTGAGATGAAATACAATATGTTGTGGTCGCTTTCGTAAACCCTAAACTGCATGTTTCTTGCCAAAACATAGAATCTGACTGAATCACAATTCATTGAAGGTTACATCTGGTAGTCGTAGGTTTTTCGGTCTCTTGCCACCCAGCATTCATAGCAGTAGTTGAAAGTCTGAGCTCAAATCTCTCAACCACAAGATATGGGAAGGTTGGAAAGAGTTTTTCATGAAAGTGAGGCCAGTTCTTCGTCATATTTCTTAACCCATCCATCGGCACCGCATTTTTTGAGGATATCTATTGCCTTAGCAAGGTTTTCTTTGGCTTTTAGATGATCCCCTTTGCGCTTAAACAATTCAGCATATAAGGCATAATCACCGCCTAAACACCACATCGTGCCATTCCTTTTGTCCGCTTCTATAGCCTTCTTAAACCAATCCTCCGCCTCAGATATGTGCTGATCATCAATATTCAATAGAATCTCTCCAATATATCTCGCCGCCCAGCCTTTATAGACCTTGGGGTTAATGTTCTTATAATATTCAAATACCTTACCTAAATTGATATTCTTATCATTACTTAAAACCTTCGACCTTTCTATAGATAACTTCCACATGTTAACCGCAAAAGAATATAGTCTGGCACGCTCCAAGGTCGAAACAGCTTCATTATAATAATCATGAGCTCTTTTATACTCTCCCTTATTAAAATATACATGACCCAAAAAACCACATACCCAAGTCCCCCAACCAAACTGAGCCGTTTTTTCACAAAAGCTGAGCGCTTGTAAGAGACAATTTTCTGCTTCATCAAATAATCCTCTACAATAACAAGACATACCATAACTCGAATAGGCCGCCCCCTTTAGGTATATATCGCCACTCTCTTGTGCCATCAATAACGACTCTTTGCTTGTTTGATAGGCAAGATCAATATTTCCGCGAGAAATATAGTTAAAGGCACAAATACAGCTTTTTGCAAATTCTATCTCAATTGGATTATTTTCTAATACACCCAAATCCAACGATTTCTTAAGATATTCAAAACCTTTTTCAAATTCACAATTTAAAGACAGTGTTTCTCCTAAAAACAAGTTTGCAAACCATAAACAAGTAGTATCTTTTATTTTCTCCGAGATCTCTAAAGCTTCGTTTAAATATCGAAATCCTTCCGAATAGTCTCCTTCAACCCAGTGGCTGTGCATGCCCATCGCAGTATAAATGATGGGGAGCCTTTTTTGATAATTCAGCTTCAAAGCCAAATCAAGCACAGGAGCAACAGCGTCTTTTGCTTCAATATGGTGGGTCAAGCTAATATTGTAACCTGCAAGACGTGTCCTGGCATCAATGATTCTCCTCTGGTTCACCTCTGTCTCTGCTAATCTCTCAAGACAGAAAACTCGTTTCTTAGCATATTCAATCGCCTCTATAAACGAGGCCGCTTTCTGTGCTTTCTCGCCCGCTAATTTCGAATACTCAGACCCCTTCTCATAATTCTCGCTTTTAATAAAATGCTCTGCCAATACCCCATAATGCTCATCAATATTCTGTTTATACAAATCCTCAATCCCCTTGCCTATCTCCTCATGAAGCCTCTTCTTTCTATTGGTCAATATCGACTCATAGACCACCTCCTGGGTCAGGGCATGCTTGAAGACATAGGTCGATTGAGGGTATATTCCTCTCTCATAGAGAAGTTCTGAATCCTTTGAGGTGGATAGGCGGGACAGTAATTCTTGTTCCGGGAGACCTGTAACCCTCTTTATCAGCTCGTAGCTAAACTCCCTCTCGATGACTGATCCAGTCTGAAGCACTTCTTTAGCTTCTTCTGGCAGCGAATCAACCCGGGCCATGATCACATCCTGAATTGTAGAAGGAATGCTTACCTCCTGGAAATCTTTTGCCAAGCGATACTTATTGTCTGCTTTCTCTATAACCTTGAGATCTTTCAAGGATGTTGTGAACTCCTCAACAAAAAGGGGGATTCCTTCGGTCTTTTCAAGAATCAATTCCTCGAGATTTCTTTCAATTTCCTTCGTATTCAAGAGATGTGTTACCATGGCTAGACTCTCATGATTGGAGAGCCGGTTTAACGTCACCCGACCGTGATACGATCTTCCACCCCAGGTATGCACAAACTCGGGCCTGTATGTAAAAATTAAGAATACCCTTGCACCGGTAATGCTATCCAGCAAATACCTTAAGCAGTCCTCAGAGCTTTTATCTATCCAGTGAAGATCCTCAAAGGCCATGATTAATGGACGAATCTCAGAACCCTTGAGAGCGATTCGGTTTATTGCCCCGATGGTCCGATCTCTTACAGCCTCAGGGCTTATAGGGATTTTATCTATACCACTGTCTTTGAGTGAAAGAAGCTCTAACAAATATGGGAGCATGGAAACTTCATCGGCACCTATTATTTTCAAGCCCCTTTTTACTTTTCCCCGAATCTCTGGTTCTTCATCAGTTTCGCGGATATCAAAGTTTGATTTCAAGAAGTCAATGACTGGATGATAAGCGATGCCCCTACTGTAAGAGAGACACCTTCCCTCCAAAAACATCACATCTCCGCTTGTCACAGCTTTTCTGAACTCATATAAGAGCCTGGATTTACCTACTCCGGCTTCGGAAACTATCGAGAAAGCCTGGCCTCTCCCAGCCTTCGCACGCTCGAAACCCTCCATCAAAAGCCCCAGTTCCCTTTCCCTCCCAATAAAAGGCGTTAGTCCCCGCTCGGCGCTAACATCAAACCGCGTTCGCATGGTACTTGGGCCAATCACCCGGTATATCTTAACTGGCTCTTCCTTACCTTTAATCTGCTTTTCTCCTAGGGCTTCGAATCGGAAGAATCCCTCAGTGAGCTTAAAGGTGTCCTCAGTCACACAGGTGGCCCCGGGCTCTGCCACTCCTTCCACCCTAGACGCTAAGTTAACGGTGTCCCCTACCGCTTTGAACTCTACCCTCAGATCGTTTCCTAGGGTGCCAACGACCACTGATCCGGTATGAATACCTACCCTCATTCTAATGGGTGGGATGCCTTCTATTTTTTGCTTAATTTTATCGCCAAACTTCGACATCTCCCGGTGAATCGCCAGTGCTGAACGGATCGCCCGCTGTGGAGCGTCTTCCAGAGCAATAGGGGCTCCAAAAAGAGCCATGATCCCGTCTCCCGTCATCTCGTTGACTGTGCCTTCATAATCGTGGACCTTATGAATTAAGACCTCATAAACTTCATCCATGATACCGTAAGCTGTTTCAGAGCCCAGCTTCTCAACAAGGGCTGTAAACCCCTCCATGTCGCAAAACATCACGGTGACTTGTTTACGCTCACCTTCGATCTTGTCCCTTTCGGACAGGATTTTCTCAGTGAGGCCCTTTGGAAGGTAACGTTGAATCTTCTCTAATTTCTCATCAAAAGAGATCTCTTTAGGGAGTGGTCCGGGGCGCAGGGCCAATTTGTGGCCGCACTCGCCACAGAATTTGTCGCCCGGGAGGATTTCGGCAGCGCACTGAGGACAGGCTAATGCAAGCTTCGCCCCACACTCGCGGCAAAACTTCTTTCCCTCAGGGTTTGCCGTTTGGCATTTTGGGCAATCCATTTAATGCCCCCCGGAGAATTTGAAGAAAAAGCAATTTGTGGATAGGAGAAAGAATCGATTCTATTTAGGAAGGAATTTAGTAAAAATCTGAATTTCTGTCAATTTAACCTTCAGTACTAGATATTGTGGTCTTAAATTCTGTCTAAAAAGTGAAGGTTTCTTGCGAGGCTGTCGAAAAAGCATTCCTGTTGCAACTTTTTTTCACTCCGTTTTCTGCTCAAAAATCCTAACCCTTCCTAATGTTTCTGGTTTTGCGATTTCAAGCCACAACTCAAGGTATTTTATAATAAAATTAATAGTTTACACATAACCCATTTTGTGATATTTGGGAGACATTCTTCTTCAAAGGATGCAGTTATGGCCAAATATAAGAAAGAGGATCGCTCCCAAAAGCTCTTGATTGCTGCTAGCCTTGAAGAGCAGCTCATGGCAGGGAGCTTGGAGTTTGCCATTCACACCCTGGTGGAGACCCGGATGGATACCTCTATTTTTGACGACAGGTATCATAATGATGAGACAGGACGCCCGGCCTACAATCCTAAGATGCTTTTGAAGGTTATCCTATTTGCCTATTCCAGAGGCTTGGTTCATTCCCGGCAGATAGAGAGAGCGTGCAAGGACAACGTGACCTTCATGGCGCTCTCGGGCATGCAGTTCCCTGATCATAGCACCATAGCGGTCTTTGTTTCATCGATGAAGGATGAGGTATTGCCTTTATTTAGGGATATTCTGTTGGTGTGTGAGGAGGAGGGGCTACTTGGAGGGAGTTTCTTTGCGTTGGATGGTTGTAAGCTTTCCTCCAATGCCTCAAAGGAGTCCAGTGGCACGGTATCTGATCTTTTTAGGAAGAAGGAGAAGATTGAGAGCAAGGTGAAGCAGTTGCTTGAACAACAGATAGAAGAAGACAAGGGTGAAGAGGATGAGGATCGGAGGGGAGGGAGTTCATCTGGGGGCTCGGATCGAAGCAAACAGATCGAGAGATTACAGAAGAAGGCGGAGCGTATTGAGAGATTTTTAAAGGAGAATGGTCCAAAGATTGGCAAGCAGGGAAAAGAGATCAAGAGTAACATTACCGACAACGAATCAGCGAAGATGATAACCTCTCACGGTGTCATTCAGGGATATAACGGACAAGCGCTGGTGGATTCCAAACACCAGGTAATTGTTCATGGGGAAGCCTTTGGCAGCGGTCAGGATCATTATCATATTCCACCCATGCTGGATGGTGCAAAGAAGAACATGGGAGCGATCGGTCATAGTGATGATAAATACTTTGCAAAGAAGACTCTGGTAGCAGACACCAATTATTTTAGTCCCACCAATTTGAACAAATGCGAGGATGAACAGGTTGATGCCT
>JASFIT010000271.1:0-6477 GCA_050122535.1 Desulfobacteraceae bacterium
TAAGGAGATCTTAACTTTTCAGGGATGCTCTAAACTCAACATAAATAGCAGAGATATTAACTCTTTGAAGTGCTGTGAGGCATACATCATGTAGCACAGAATGAAGCTAAACCCTTGAAAGGAACAATTACAATATGTGGTGGGAAAATCGCAAACTACAATATTGTAAGAATTGTGTTATCTGAAATACTAGTCGATCCTTAGGTTGACTTCTCACAGGAGTGACGGAGTAATACAAGGTTTAAATAGGTAATTAGACCGGAAATAAGCCTCCTCCCCTGCTTACATCACCTGATACACCCAGACCTGACGGGGCACATCCAACTCCTGCTTGGAAAATGCTCGGTGAGAATCACTTTCAACCAACTTCCATCTCCCGGCAGATTCCAGTTCTGTCTGCCTTTCCTTGAATCCCAGGGCTGCATGCGCATCAGACCGTTGCGAGAATATGATGTGTCCCATGGGCTTGGTGATACGAACCAGTTCGTCAAGGGAACTGGCCGGCGCATGACCAAAGGTAAAAACCCCCACACAAACCACCGCTTCAAACGAATCATCGGAAAACGCCAGGGACTCACCCAGAACCATCTGATAGAGCTCCCCGTATACCTTCTTGTCGCGGGCTTTCTCAAGCATCCCTTCTGATAGGTCAATGCCCACCAGGTTCCGGTACCCCTCATGGTACAAACACTGTCCCACCAGGCCAGTTCCAGCCCCCGCATCGAGAATCCTGGCTTCTTTCGCCACATACTTCGTTACGAAACCCGTAACTATCTGGGGAGCCATCCAGCCATAGTCTTCCTCCAGTTCACTGTCGTAATCCTTGGCCCACTGGTTGTAGCGCTCACACAGTTCCCTGTTGTCTTTCGAGGAGTAGATCCACTTGAGCCTATCCTTCTGGTCCATCACCACTCCTTTACATTTGGCAGGGAAAGAGAAACAACGGTCATTTCAGACCAAACGGAATGCCAAGTCGGGAGTTTACATCAGCATGTGGATGCGTTTTTTCAAGACTAATTTTACTTTTTGGCCCTCCTCAAAGATTCCTTTGTGTTGAGGATCGGATTCGTCTACATATACGGTTTGATCTCCAGCGGCTATGGTGAGCCGAATGATCGAACCGATGTACATGGCAAACTCCACCCTCCCTTCAAGGACATTCTCCCTATCAGACAATTCTTTTTCCGCGCTTACTATATCTATTGATTCAGGTCTCACCACCGCCTTTAGTCTGTCCCCAACAGATACTGGAAAAAGAGGAATTTCCACCTTAAGATTTGTTTGAGAGATTTTAAAGGTCATCTCGTCCCCGGAAAGATCAATGACTTCTCCAGGGAAAAAGTTGATATGACCAATGAAATTGGCCACAAATTCGTCTATGGGATGCTCGTAGATCTCAGTGGGAGAACCAATCTGTTTAACTACGCCGTGGTCCATTACCACCAGCAGGTCGGAGATAGACATGGCCTCCTCCTGGTCATGGGTAACAAATATGACTGACAACCCAAGCCTTCGCTGGAGCTTCCGAACCTCCTCCCGCATGGAAACGCGAAGGTTGGCATCCAGGTTGGACAGAGGCTCATCCAGAAGGAGGATCTTAGGGTGGAGGCTCAGGGCTCTGGCAAGGGCTACTCGCTGTTGCTGGCCGCCGGACAACTCATGGGGTTTTCTCTCACCGAGCCCTTCCATCTGGACTAGGTGAAGAAGTCTCTCGACTTCTTCGTCGATCTCTGTTTTCGGCCTTTTCCTGATGCGCAATCCAAAGCCGATATTCTGGGCAACTGTCATGTGCGGGAAAAGAGCATAAGCCTGGAAGACCATGGCGGTGTCACGTCCGTTTGGAGGCATGTTTGTAATATCGTCACCGTCAAGGATGATCTGCCCTTCGTCCAATTCGGCAAAACCGCTGATAGTTCTAAGCAGAGTTGTCTTTCCACAGCCGCTCGGCCCAACAAAGGTTACCAGCTTTCCTCGCTCCAGAGAGAATGAAATATTATTTACGGCTACGAGGTTGCCGAATCTCTTGGTAATGTTCCTTAATTCAAGAATGGGAGAATCATTTCCATTCGCCATATCTGCTATCCTGTCAGAAAATTGTAGTTTTGGTGTAGTGGGCGAGAAGCTTTAGACCACCCAGACAGGCCATGACCACGGCGATGAGCATAACCGAAATGGCGCACGCCATCCCGAGAAACCCTTCCTCGGCAACTGCAAGAATGTATAAAGAGGCAAGATTGTTACCTGGACTAATCAGAAAGATTACCGCACTCACGGCAATCATTCCAACCATGAAGGTGTAGATAAATCCAGCGGCGAGGGCCGAACTGATGAGTGGCAAAACAACCCTGAAAAAGGTGCGAAAAGAGCTAGCCCCCATATCAATGGCCGCCTCCTCGATGGCAATATCAATTTGGTGAAGCTTACCCACACCCGCTTCCAGGCTCACAGATAGATTCCTGAAAGCCTCATTGATAATCAGTATTATGAATGTACCGGTTAGCTTCAACGGAGGAGAGTTAAAGGAGATGATATAGCCTACCCCCATAACAGTGCCAGGCACGGCAAAGCCTAGAAGAGCCATGAATTCCACGACTCTTTTCAGAGGGATACGCTTCCGTACCAGAATATACGACAGGGTAACGCCTATGACTGGAGCAAGAATAGCGGCTCCAAAAGAGAACTTCAGGCTGGTCATCAGAGACCTGATCCCATTGGTACTCTGGAAGTGCTCCAGGGTAAAACTGTTGTCGATCATGATGATTTTTGTGAAGGCTCCAATAAAAACCATTCCAAAACAGAGCACAATCATGATTGATACGGGAATGACGACGGCCAACATAGTGTAGAATATCCTAGGGCTTATTTCCCTCTTTTCCACTTGCTGGGGTTTCCCCGCGATCGTTGTATACTCCTTTCCCTTTAGGAAATACTCGTGAACCATGAAGATTATCAGACTTGGTAGGACCAGGAAAACACAGAAAACCGCTGCCATCTCGAGATTGTTTTCGCCGATCCATAGGAGATAGGCATCCGTGGCCAGGAAAGATACCCCACCACCTATGAGCATTGGGTTCCCAAAGTCGGCTATGGACATTATAAAAACCAGAAGAGCTGCCTTGAGGATTCCTGGAGCTGCCAGGGGAACAGTGATCTTGAAAAGAATATCCACACCGCCCGCTCCCATGTCACTGGCAGCATCGTCTAAGCTGGATCCGATGGATCTCAATACATTTTCAATCATTAAATAGCCCAGAGGAAGGAAGGTGACTACCTGGGCAAGGATTACGCCCGGCCAACCGTACAGGTTAAACGGCAGGTGAAGGAGCTTGGTGAGTATTCCCATCCGCCCGCCGATCAGGATGAGGGACAAGGCAAATATGAAAGGTGGTGCTATAAGAGGGAGAAGCCCGAAAACTCGCAAAGACCCCCTGACAGAAGTCGGGCCTCTCAGACCGAGGTAAGCAAAACAGAAGGCGATAGGAATGACAAGGGTTGTGGTGGTGAGTGCCAGGATAATACTGTTTCTCAAGGCCTTGTAATAATAGCTTTTTGAAAAGAACTCTGAATAGGTGCCAAAGCTCTTAACTGTTTCTTGTCCCAACTCATACTTTATGCTTTCGACGAGGGGATCGAGGGTTCCTTTGAACTTCTTCAGTGCCCTCTTGACGTCATTCAAACCCCTTAGATCATCCCAGTCTTTGCGAAACCTAATAAATACAACTGTGTCTCCCTCTCCTAGGATCAGGCTGGTTTTTTCAATTCCTTCTATTGCTTTCACTGCGGCTAGAATCGGCCTGATAACAAGTTTTTCAAAATCCGGACTGGTCGCCACATCACTTCGACAGTGAACAGTAACTGTTGGATAAGTGACGCTAAAACTTTTTATAAGAACGGATCCAATTGGGAAGACGATAAAAATGAGTATGAGAATTACCGCCACAAACGTGACTGTTGCAAGGCCGGGTCTGCGAAAGAAATGCCAGGTATCACTAGCCAGGTCTTGGATAAAGCTGTTTTGCAGAGAAATACTCATTCCAGCTTCCAATCAAAAAGTGAACCTGCCACAGAGAGATGTCCCTCTCAGCCTTACCCTCTTCTCCCAATCAGAGAGCGGGGATTGTATTTCCGCTTCGAAACCTGGCGTGGAGAGAGGGACGAGGTACCGGAGGGAGGTAAATAATTATTTCAAAACCGGGGAAAGAAGAGGCCCCTGTTTTTCGGGGCCTCACTTTGCCAAACATTAATTAACCAGGCGACTATTTTTGGAAGCGTTTTTTCCATTCGCTCATGATTCTTTTCTTGTTTTCCGCGGCCCATAGTGCATCATTCTTGATGAGGTTGGGCTCTAAACTCACGCGACCAGGTATGCCTGGCCTGGTAACCTTGGATCGGTGCTTGCCAATGAGAGTCATGCCTTCCTTAGAGCCAAGCCAATCGATTAGTTTCTTCGCGCCTTCGAGATTCTTACACCCCTTGAGGATGGCAATCGAATCAAGGTCAAATGCCGTTCCTTCGACAGGGACGATCCCTTCAATGGGGAACCCTTTCTGCGCCCGTCCCCAAATGGCCTGGTCCCAGCTAACGCCAACGGCGTATTCGCCCTGAGCGACCAGTTGAGAGGGTGCTGAGCCGGATTTTGTGTACTGGGCGACGTTATTGTTTATCTTTTCGAGAATCTCCCATCCCTTTTTCTCTCCGTAAATCTGCATGATCGCGGATACAGAAACGAAGGCCGTACCGCTGGTCCCAGGGTTAGGCATAACGAGCTCTCCCTTGTAGGCGGGATTCGTCAGATCCATCCAGGATTTAGGCTTCGGCAGGTTTTTCTCCTTTATCAGCTTGGTGTTGACGGCGGCTGCCGAAAACCAGTAATTGAATCCATGCCAGTGACCTTCAGGGTCTTTATACTTGCCAGGAATATCAGCCCAGGCAGGGGATTTGTAGGGTATAAACCATCCCCTTTGCGTCCCGAGCAAGGCGTCCGCATTAGCGAATCCCCAGATCATGTCCGCCTGGAAGTTCGGTGCCTCAGCCTGAACCCGGCTCCATAACTCCCCTGATGACATCCTAGGGCTCCACTCGATCTTCATCCCGATTGCCTTCTCGACTACTGGGATCCACTGCTCCATCTCATTGATATCTGCATTTGTATAGACCTTGAGTACCTTGCCAGCCTGAACAGGAGTAGTAATCATAAAGATGGAAATGCTTAAAGCCGCAAAAATAAGCCAAAATGATCTAATTCTTTTTCCCATTTTTCAAACCCTCCTCCATAAACTGAAACCAATTCAAATCTTGTTAGCCCACTCAAGGCCAACAGGAGTGACTTTTTTTGAGGGTCGAGCCCTTGTAGCAGGAGTGGGCAGTTCGTTCCGGCCGAGGTCGCGCAGTCTAGGTATTCTAAAGACGGCCAAGCGTCTCAATCCGAGAACCGAATAGAGTACGTAGAAATGTAGCAGGTGTTTAATGTGTCTATCTTAGTGGAAGGAGGTGTTTCTCGTCAAGGGAAGACGCAATACCCGGTTTGATCGTTGGATATCATCACGCCCAAAATCATACGATACACTTCTATGACTAATGAGCGAAAGTATTTGTCGCTTTTGGGATCTTAAAAAGAGGCCGCGGCAAACTCTATCTATCCCTAATCAAGGGCTCCTAACTATTAGCCCGGATATTTCATGAATCACTTGCTGCGACCAGGGATATGGCCGTCCTTCCTGGCGTCCTCGGTTGTCTGACCCTGCGGCGTACTGTTCAAGTACGCCTCGGATCCAACTCCCTGCGGTTGCCCGGTGGCACGCCCATCTTCCTGGTCTCGCGACAGCAATTCATGAAATATCCGGGCACTAACTTACTTCATCGGTCTGTTTCTGAGCTGCCTGTCTCCAAAAACTCGATTCGGCTAAACTATCATGCCAGTAGATTGGAGCAGAGGCGATGGCTGATCCAGCATCTGCTGCAAGCAGCAACAACTCAATATCAAAAGAAAATGTCCTTACCTCGGTTTTCAAAAGTATTTGTCTCAGAAGCTTTGCATTAAAAGCCTTGAGACCACATTGGGTGTCCGTTATTTTCCCTATTTGTGGAAATAATTTTGAAAACACGAGGCTGCGCAAGCCGACCATTAAACGATCAAACTCAGTCAATCCCTGAACTTCTCCATTCTTACCCCATGGACCGCGACAAATACTCCCCGCGTCATAGCGTGAGGCGATAGTAACCATCGTTTTATCGTCTTGTTTTGCCAACAAAAGTCCAATTTCATTAACGGGTGCAGCCATGTCAGCATCTGTGTAGACAACTATATGTAGCCTTTCACCTTCGGAAAAATCTTCCAATGCCTGCCACATGCCATATTGAATAGATCCTCCTTTTTGGCTGTCGTTTGTTGATTTCAGTCCCTTAACAATCGGTGACCGACATTTGATGCCATCGTTGAGACATATGACTCTTACATTTCTGTACCCTTCTGATCCA
>JASFIT010000272.1:0-6439 GCA_050122535.1 Desulfobacteraceae bacterium
AACAGGGTTGTTGTATTTGGCAGTCGTTATGGCCCTTGCCCTTGAGGGGTCACGTCTTGTCAAATGGAGGATGGACCTTTCCCCTTCTGATTTTAACCGAATCTCAGACCTGTGCACGGTCATTGTCCTGGGGCTGTTCATCTATCATTACGCCTCCCTTAGATCGCCTAAAGCGATAGTCATCCTTGTCCAGCGCCTCCCCTTGGCCCTCCTTCCTCTTTTGATTGCCCAGGCTTACAGCACCAGCGAGCGAATTGACGTAAGCGCTCTTTTTCTCATCTTCAGAAGGAAGAAGGCAAAAAGGGATAGTACCCAGGGAATGGGCATTAATCTGAGTTACCCCTATTTTGGCGTCTGCATACTCTCTGCCAGTGCTGCCAACATGAAGACCCCATGGTTCTACGCAGGCCTATTAATCCTTTCTGCGTGGGCCCTCTGGTCTGTGCGATCCAAACGGTTTTCACCAATCACATGGTTGACCCTTCTGAGTTTCATTGGGTTTGCAGGGTATGTGGGACATATCGGGCTTCATGGATTACAAAAAACCTTGGAAAATAAGGCACTGGGCTGGTTCAGCAGTCTCCTCCGCGAGCCCGCAGACCCCTATCGGGCCAGAACCGCCATTGGAGACCTTGGAACCCTCAAACTATCGGATCGAATCCTGTTCAGGGTAAATATGGACCCGTCACACGGGCATCTTCTTCTTCGAGAAACGAGTTATACCACGTATCACAGGTCTGTCTGGTTTGCCCGGCAGTCCCGTTTCAGAACCGTTGAACCGGAAAGGGACGGCAGCACCTGGAAACTTCAAGCCAGGCCTGAAGGAGGCAGAATCATCAGTGTCTCAACCCCTCTCAAAGGGGGCAAGGGCATGCTGAAACTTCCCAATGGGGCATACGAACTCTCGCAACTTCCCGTTCTGAAGATGAGCATGAATCAATTCGGAGATCTCAAGGTGGAAGATGGACCTGGCCTGGTAAATTATCAGGTACGCTTTCAAGCTGGCTCCCCTAAGGATCGTTCACCCAATGAGGCCGACCTGATCATTCCTGAAAAGGAGAAACCAACCATAGAGAAGATCAAGCAGAGCCTGAAGCTCGCTTCAAGGACGCCTCGAGAGGTCTTGCCTATATTGGCAGACTTCTTCCAAGAGAATTTCGCATATTCCCTGGACCTGAAAAGGGGAAAAAAGGATTCCACCCCCCTCGGGGAATTCCTGCTCCACACCCGTTACGGGCATTGTGAATATTTTGCCACGGCGACAGTACTCCTCCTGCGCGCCGCAGGCGTTCCGACCCGTTATGCGACCGGCTACGCTGTTCAAGAATTCAGTCCACTGGAAAACCGATTTGTTGTGCGCTCAAGACATGCCCATGCATGGGCGCTCGTTTATGTGGGTGGTGTCTGGCACGATTTTGACACCACCCCTGACGTTTGGATCACTCAAGAAGCGGAGGCCGCATCCTTTTTGGAACCTCTTTATGATCTCCTGTCCTGGTGCATGTTCAACTTCTCTTCATGGCGCTGGAGTGAAAGGGAAGGGGGGATCTCAAAACATGTGGGGTGGCTTCTTATCCCGTTGATCCTGTTGTTGGCAAGAAGAGTCTATTCCCGAAATCGGGTAAAACGCCGAGAAAAAAGAGAGGAGATGAAAGGAAGACAAAAATTGAGGCCCGGAATGGACTCGGAATTCTACCTGATTGAGAAGAAGTTGACTGAACTGGGACATGTCCGCCATCCCGGTGAAACATTATCAGAATGGCTTGGGAGGATAGGAGGTGAATCCCCGGCCCGTTCCACGCAACGCCTGCAATCCATCCTCTCGCTTCATTACCGCTATCGTTTCGATCCCAAAGGCATCACTTCAGAAGAAAGGTCAACACTTAAATCAATCGTTGAGTCGTGGTTGGAGAGGAGATAGGTGTTATCACCTCACCAACTCATGTTTCCTTCGCGTCCAATTCGGATGGTGTACTTTCACCCACCGATTCATTAAACATTCTCATCATCATTCCACCACTCCTCTGCTTTGAGGTGTTTCCCATATCCACACGCGTCATCCAACCATTTGTAGATTCGGTTAAACTGGGGAAGATTTTTTACATGCCATCTGGCTACACGATGAAATGCGGTATCGGGCTTGTTGAAAGGGCATACCCTGATGCAATTTCCACAGCATGTGTTATTCTTCGACCAGAATTGAAAGCACTTCTCACCATTTACTGGCCACTTCAGCACCCCTGGACTGGTAGACTCATTTAACGCCTGGTCTGTTCGCTCACCCTTTGTAATGGCGTTGTTGGGGCACTCGTCAGCACATTTTTTGCAGGTTTCACAGAATGTTGCAGCACCCACCTCGATAGGATCATCTGGGATTAGAGGCAGATCTGTGATGACTTTTGATATGCGGACTCGAGGACCAAAGTTCGGCGTCATAAGCAACCCATTTCTGCCCAACTCTCCAAGCCCTGCATCAATGGCGATGGGTATGCTGAGCGCGGTGTCATTCCCACTGGCAATGGCCGTATAACCCAGGTCTCGGATGAAGTGGGCCAGCGAACCTGCCACAAATGCCATCTTTGAGTAACCCAGACCTGTGGCAGCGCCTTCCACCTCGTTCGGCGAAGTTTTAAACATGTCGTAGTCCATCTCAACGGCGATCGCTATGGCGTACTTGCAGCCTTCAGGTAACTCCAGATGACCTTCTTCGCGGCTGTGCAGGTTAAACCATGTGGAGTAGACCCAGCGGTTATCCAGTTGACAGATTCCCACCAAGTCGGCACCTAAGACCTTGGCCACTTTTTTCACACGCCGGGACATCTCATGAATGTCATAATCCACAAGCTTCTTGCCTTTGGGTATCCGCAGGCAATCTGAAAAGGGCTGCTTCTCCCAGGAATAAAGGTCCTGGCCATGGACAATGTGACCGTGGGCAAAGGCCATTTCAAGATACCACCCGGTATTTTGCAAGGCTCGGTCAATAAGTGAGTGACCATCCTTTTCTTTAGGGGGAATAACCCCATATATCCCTCCGGCCCAATCCATGACCTTGGGATCCCATCTGGGTCGATTAAACATGGTGTATTTTTGGTTGAAATTCTTTACGGGACCAACTATCCACTTGTGTTTGGACGTATGCCGCTCAAGTTCATGTTCTTTAGGATCAGAGTAGTTAAGGTTCTGGACTGGTTCTTCCATAGGTAAACCTCCTTACAATTCCTCAATCGGTATCGTATAGTATTTATCTTTGTATGGGTACTCTCAAAGACCCGCTTTGACCTCCATTCTGTGGAAATCTGTCAAGATTGAGCCCAGCTTTATGTGCCCAGGTAAGCCTTTGTGACCTGAGGATCGGAGACGACTTCGTCAGGCGTTCCCTCAGCGATCTTGACCCCGTAATTGAGGCAAACTAATCGATCAGCTATTTGCGTGATTATTTCCATGTCATGCTCAACCCAGATCATGGGGATTTTCTTTTCATATCGAATTCTGAGCAGAAACCGCGCCAGATCCTCTTTTTCCTCGCGGTTGAGTCCGGAGGCGATTTCATCAAGAAGCAGGATTTCCGGATCCATGGCCATGGCCCTGGCTAGACCCACCAGCTTCTGAATCCCAAAAGAAAGGTTCCCTACCAGTTGCTTTCGATAAGGATAGAGTTCTAAGAAATCAAGGATCTCTTCAGCCTCCCGACGAGCTTCAATCTCTTCGCCTTTACCGCGGCCCCAATAGAGACCGCCTGAGAAGACATTTGCCTTAGTCCGGAAGTGCATACCCACCAGGGTATTTTCAATGACATTGAGCTGTCTGAAGAGCTCGATCTGCTGAAAGGTGCGGGCGATCCCCAGAGGTGCCACCCTATGCCGCGGGAGACCGGTAATCTCTTTCCCCTTAAACAGGATGGTGCCTCTGGCAGGGACGTAGACGCCATTAATACAATTCAGGAGGACGGTCTTTCCTGCCCCATTCGGGCCGATCAATCCCAGAATTTCTGACCCGTTGACACCCAATCCCACATCAGTCAAGGCCTGTATCCCACCAAAGGAGATGGAAATATTATTAACCTCCAGCATAGTCAGATCTTGCATATCAGCCCCACCAACGTCGAGTTCTTCTGTACTGCTTTACATCCTTATAGCTCGTTTCCCCTGTCTCTCGGATTCCTAGGTAGAACTCACGCACATCATCATGGGCAAGAAGCTTCTGTGGTGTTCCATCGAATACGATGCGGCCGTTTTCCATGACAGCGGCATAGTCGGCAATCTCCAATGCGGCAGCCGCATTTTGCTCCACGAGGAGCATGGTCAAACCAAGATCGCTCTTCATCCTGACGAGAGTCTCCAGCAATGAAGAGACTATTAGGGGAGCCAGTCCCATGGAAACTTCATCCAGCAAGAAGAGCTTGGGGTCACAAAGGAGCGCCTGGCCAATGGCCAACATCTGCCTTTCTCCGCCGCTCAGAAATCCCGCCTGATGGTTTTTGTGCGCTCCGAGGCTTGGAAAGTATTCATAGATCTCCTGTTCCCTCGTTTTTCGGGCCTTGCTCTGAGAGACAGAGATAACCAGGTTCTCCTCTGTTGAGAGGGTTTCAAAGACTTTATTCCGTTCCGGGACGAGGACAATTCCCATATTTGTGATCTTGTGCGGTGGAAGGCCATTTAATCTTTCCTTCATAAAGAAAACCTCACCATCGGTGATCTCGGCGTTGTCCAGGCCGAGAAACCCGGATATGGACCTCAGCGTCGTGGTTTTGCCCGCACCATTGGCTCCAATAATGGAAAAAAATTGTCCCTCGGAAATACTGAAGGAGACCCCCTGAATGGCCGTGCTTATATGATGGTAAACCACTTCCAACTTACTCACTTGCAAAAGGGTTTTCATCTTGTTTTGCATGAATATTTCTCTCTTATTAGCGTTTGGTGACTTGCAGTGGCTTGAACCTGAAGGGCCAGAGTTGAAAGAATGTCCTCATACGCCTCCAAATTTCCGCTAAACCGAGGGGCTCGATTAAGAGGAAGAGAATGATGACGATCCCAAAGATACCTGATTGCACGGCTAAGAAAAAATTTTTTACGACACCGGACACCTCAAAAAAGTCGGTAATATAAAGGAGGATAAAAGGGAGTATGGTGATCAGAAAAGCACCCATGATTGAACCCAAAATCGAACCCATTCCCCCAACGATTATCATGGCCAGATAGTATATGGTCAGCAGGAAAGAATACTCATCAATGGATGCCACATTTGTATAATAGGCATAGAGGCTACCTGATATAGCAATAATGGTGCTGCTTACTATGAATGCCAACACCTTGTAATATCCAATGTTGATCCCTATAGTCTCTGCTGCGATATCCCTATTGTGAATAGCGATCCAGGCCCGTCCCGGTCGGGACCGCAATAGATTTTTGATATATAGAGCTGTTAACCAAACCAGAATCCACAAGACGAAATACCAGTGCTTATCATCAGAGAGGATCAAGGGCCCTATTTGAGGGTCTTTAATCTTTATGCCAAACCCAAAGCCACCATGGAATTGATATTCGCTGCACCCGTAATGAATAACATAATGCATGGCCAGCGTACTGAGTCCGAGATAAATGCCTTTGAGGCGAAGGGAAGGCAGCCCAGCAATGAAACCGAGTATCGCACCCACGACTCCAGCAATAGGTAAGACTAACCAAATGGGCATATTAAGATTGATGGTCATTATTGCAGTGGCAAAGGCCCCGGAAGCCATAAACCCGGCATGTCCCAAGGACAACAAACCGGCGTTACCGCAAAGCAGGTTCAGAGCCAGAGCCCCGATACAGGAGATGGCCATGAGGTTGGCAATATGGATAAAGTACTCACTTGCCACGAAAGGGAAGGTAATACCAATCAAAAGCCCTAGCAGAGTGCATTTCTTTCGGAACGGCGTATCAAAAGCTTCGATAACCATATCCTTAGCATAGGAGGTCTTCAAATAAGGGCTCTTCTTGGCCTTTTTGATTTTCATGCTGGAATCCTTCTGTCTATACGCGTTCTATCTCTTCCTCTGTTCCCCACAAACCCCAAGGACGGATCAACAGAACCATCAGCATAATAATAAAAGGCATGGTATCGGCCAGCCGGGGGTTGATGTAGTTGTTCGCTGCAAGTTCCGTCAGGGCCACAATAAAGGCTGCCGGAATGATTCCTTTGATGCTATCCAATCCCCCAACCAACGCAACGGAGAAGGCTTTGATCGCCACATGACCCATGTAGAGGCTCACGGAGTAGTTGCTGCCAAGAAGGACGCTGGCAACACCCGTAGCAAAGATACCGATGGCCCAGGCGAGCGCTGTGACAAAATAGATATTAATGCCCCTCTGTGCGGCTAGAAGGGTATTCTCGGCAGTGGCGCGCATCTGTTGCCCTATTCGGGAAAAACGATAAAAACCGGATAGGGCAATGAAGAAAA
>JASFIT010000273.1:0-6415 GCA_050122535.1 Desulfobacteraceae bacterium
CAAAACCGAGCAGCACATCGATGCTGATACCCATAGTCTTGGCAAAGCTAGTGAAATAGGCCCGCATCAGATCGGGATGGAATGTGTCTATGCCTGCCGGTACGGGGGTGTGGGTGGTAAAGACATTCGTAGATCGCACAAATTCCAGCGCCTCGTTAAAGCGCATTCCTTTGTCTTCTCTGAGTTCCCGGATGCGCTCAAAGGCCGCAAAGGCAGAGTGGCCTTCATTGATATGGTAGACCGCAGGGTCCAGGCCCAAAGTCCTGAGCATCCGAACACCGCCGATCCCCAGGACCATTTCCTGGCGGATTCTCATCTCTTTGTCCCCGCCGTATAGTTGTGAAGTAATACCTCGCGCCCACTCCGAATTCTCCTTTAAATTGGTATCTAGCAGGAACAACCTCGTCCTTCCGATATTCACCCGCCAGGCCGCGATATGAACCTCTTCCCCTTTAAGTTCAATAGAGACCTTGACGGGATTGCCATTGCCGTCTCGAACCCGTTCCATGGGCATGGTGGCGAACTGGTTGACCGGATAGGTCTCCATTTGCCAGCCGTCCTGGGTAAGATACTGTCTGAAGTATCCTTTCTGGTAAGCGAGCGAAATGCCGATGACCGGAAGGTTAAGGTCACTAGACGATTTGAGATGATCCCCTGAAAGGATCCCGAGCCCCCCTGAATAGATGGGGAGGCAATCTGCCACGCCGCATTCGGCAATGAAATAGGCCACAGAAAATGGCCGTCCCACTTTTCCGAAAATCGTGGGATCGGGTTTTTCAGTCATGTACCGGTGGAACTCTTGCTTGACCCTCTCCATGTGGGCCAGGAAACCCTCGTCTCTGGCCAAGTCTTCCAAGTCTCTCTGTTTCAGGCGGCACAATAATTCCACAGGGTTTTTTCGAGTATCATCCCAGAGCTCCGGATTCATTCTCTTGAACAGATCACGGCCCTCGTGATTCCATACAAACCACATGTTATCAGACAGATCTTTAATGGCTTGAAGAGTCTCAGGGATCTTGGGTTTAACATCTAAGACTTTGATAGGTATTGTCATTGATCATCCTTTCTTCCACTCGAAGATCTCTCCCTTTTCCACGTACAACAGAATTTTACCACATATAACCATCCTATCCCACCAGCAAGGGCATGAAGGCTGCCGCAAAACCTAAAAAAGAGGCAAAACCGACCACATCTGTCACTGTGGTAAGAAAGATGGAGGAGGACTGTGCGGGATCCCGGTTGAGGGCTCTCAACACAATGGGAATTGCCGCGCCAGACAGTCCTGCTACAACCATGTTCACGATCATGGCCAAACCGATGACAAGGGTAATGCCTACGTTTCGACTCCAAACCCAGACAGCAGCTGAGGTGGCCACGGCAACAGCTATACCATTCAGCAATCCTGCCATCGCCTCTTTCACAATGACCCGCTTTGCCGAACCCGTGAGGATTTCGCGTAGGGCCAATCCGCGCATCACAACGGCCAGGGCCTGGGCACCCGTGTTGCCACCCTGCCCCGATACGATGGGCAGAAGGACCGCTAGGGCCGTGACTTTCTGAATGACGCCCTCGAAGACGCCCACCACGGCGGCCGCAGCAAAGGCGGTGACCAGATTGACGTAAAGCCATGGCAGACGCCGCTTCACGACGGTGGAAACCGGTGAAAGGGCCCGTTCATCGCCACCCGCCCCAACCATCTTTTGCAAGTCTTCAAAGGCCTCAAGTTGCCCTGCACGAAGTGCCTCATCATGTTTGATGACCCCTATGAGTCGGCCATCTGAATCCACAACGGGAAGAGCCAGAAAGCGGTGTCGCCGCATTAGCGTTAGCACCTCTTCCCGAGCCATGGTTGCAGGCACACTCATTATTTCAGGAGACATAAGGGATTCGATGGTATCGCGAGGTGAGGCGAGCAGCAGATTTCGCATGTTGAGCACGCCTGCCAGCCTTCCATCCCTATCCGTTACATAGAGGTAAAAGAGCGTCTGACGAGGGGCCTTTCTCAAGACGCCGATGGCAGACTGGACGTTGAGATCCATTGGGATGGAGGCCACTCGTGGCTCCATCATGCCGCCGGCTGTTTCCGGCGGATAATGCATAAGGTCACGCAACTCCCTAGCCTTTGTATCGGGAAGACCCGCTAGCGCCTCTTCGCGTCTGCTGGGCTCCAGATGTTGAAGGACCAAAGAGGCCTGTCTTGGTGACATCCCTGCCAACAACTCATTCGTACGGCTGGGTTCCAACCCTTCCAGGATGGAGCCGGCCTTTTGTGGCGTCAGTCGCTCCAAGAGAAGTCCATTAAGACGCGATGGGAGCCTATCCAGGATTTTAATCGCTTCAGTCGCCTCAACTTGCTCCAAGGCATTTGCAGCGTCCTTTGGGTGGCTCTCCACAAACGTGCGAACAAGAGACTCAAGTGTCCTCATGGTATTCCACCTCCACGTTTTATATCCCTATGCCAGAAGCCTTAGCAAAAGGGAACAAGGTGAGCGCTCATGATAGGAAGCATTTCATTCAAAGGCAAGATAGTCAGAGCCTATAACCTCAACTCCCAATTTTTTGGGACGGTCCTCAAGCGAACGGAGTTCGCGGTCGGTTTTCTTCTCTATAGTTTTTCTTTGAACTTAAATTCCACCTGAGTCGGTTCTATTTTTATCACCTGAATACGATCGCTCGGCAGACGGATATTATCTCTTGTGATAGTAAAGATCTTTCTCCCCAAACTGGCCATGGAAAGGTCAAGTTCTGCCAGCACATTCTTTTCGCTCAGCGTGCTGGCATCCTTTCGAAGCCCTCGTACCGTGATTCGTACCTTAGGGTTTACGGGTTGTAAGATTTCCATTTGGGCGGGCATGCCAGCCAGTTGAAGCGAAACGGCAAAGGTTGCCTCAAAATCCTGCTGCCCTGCAAACAAAAGCCAGAGGAGACTAATTAGAAAGAGTGTGCCGAGCTTAGCGCGCCATTGATTGAGGATAAGGGAGCGTATCTTCCCCTGCCAGGCAACTTTGGCTTGACTTGGACGCGTAGCGGCTTCCGTGACAAGTCGAGAAAGCTCCTGAGGATCATTTATGGAGAGCATCTCCTTCTCACGGGCCAATGACACTTCTCCTCGTTCTTCCGAAACGACCACGACCCATGCATCACACCGTTCTGAAAGGCCCAAGGCCGCCCTGTGTCTTGTCCCCCATTGCTTTGGAAGCCCCTCGTCGGGGCTCAGGGGGAGATAACAGGCCACCTGAGTAATTCGGCCGTCCCTGATCAAAGTGGCCCCATCATGCAAAGGAGATTCCTTCTGGAAAATGCTCATCAACAACTCAGGGGTGGGCTCCCCCTCCAACGCCTGTCCTTCTGCAACAAACTCTTCCGCTCTTTCCGACCGTTCGATGATGACCAATGCACCAATTTTCCGTTGAGCCAGCGAAAAAATAGCTTGTGTAAACCCCGGGATCCATTTCTCAGGGATAGAGGCCTTGCGTAAACCGATAATCTGCAATGGATTGACCCTTTCCAGAGCCTGCCGGATCTCTGACTGAAAGAGAATGATGAGGAGGATGACGAGGACCTGCCACAAAATCTGGAAAAACCAAGTGGTTAGGAAAAGGCCCCAAGTTCGGGCGACTGTAAATATAATCCCCAAGACCAATAGCCCTACCAGGGCTTTTAAGGCCTTAGTCCCGTGGAACCAAAGGTAGAGATGGTAAGCCACTACAGTGAGGAAGAGGATGTCCAGAACATCCTGGGGACGCAGATTGGCCATTATAGCGAAAAGATTCATATTTACTTTCTCTCTGAATTAGAACCACCCACAATTAAACAGCCTCAAAAAGAGATGCACTTTTGGGGCATTATTAGCTGATAAGTATAGCTAAATCCAAAAAACTTATCAAAATAAAACAGTTTTCATGTGGATCTAAACGAAAATTCGAAAAAACCACCTTGAAATACCCAAAAATACATTATAATTTCGACCCAGAGAAAAGATAAAGACGGGAGGTGAATAGTGATGTTGGGAATGATGAAAAAATTCTCAAAACGACCTGGCCTTGCACCAGGAACCTTGGTTCATGTGGGGGAAAAAAAGGTTGAAGAAATCCGAATACGGATGATCGACTATGATGAGACACATCTTGAAGAGCGCGAGCTAGATTCTTTGGACGAGTGTTTTCCTTATGCAGACAAGCCCACCGTGACCTGGATCAACATCGACGGCCTTCACGAAGTGGATTGGATTGAAAAGATTGGAAAGAACTTCGGTTTACATCCTCTGGTCCTGGAAGGTATCGTCCATACGGAACAGCGTCCCAAGATGGAGGAATTCGAAAATTACATTTTCATCATCACGAAGATGCTCTCTTATGATGAAGAACAACATCAGCTTAATGCTGAACAGTTTAGCCTGATACTCGGCCCCAATTATATTATCACTTTTCAGGAAAGGGTTGGGGACGTCTTTGAAATGGTTCGTGAGAGGCTTAGAAAGGGGAAAGGCCGTATCAGAAAGAGGCCGCCTGACTATTTGGCATACGCTCTGATAGATGCCGTTGTGGATCACTATTTCCTTGTTCTTGAAAGAATCGCGGAAAGGGTGGAATCCTTGGAAGAAGAGCTGGTTACCAACCCAACACCCGAGACTCTGCAGACAATACATCATCTAAAAAGAGATCTCATTTTTCTGCGCAAGTCCGTCTGGCCTCTGAGAGAATTGATCGGTGGTCTTGAGAGAGGAGAATCCAGTTTGGTGCAAGAAAAGACAACCGTTTTTCTCCGAGATGTCTATGACCATACGATTCAAGTAATCGATACCGTAGAGTCACTTCGGGACATGGTTTCAGGGATGCTTGACGTTTATCTCTCGAGCGTGAGCAATAAAATGAACGAGGTAATGAAGGTCTTGACCATCATAGCCACCATATTCATCCCCATGACCTTTATCGCGGGAATATACGGCATGAATTTTGAGTTCATGCCGGAACTCAAATGGCATTATGGCTATCATCTTGTGTGGGTCCTTATCGTAGCCATTGCCGTTATTATGTTGTTCTACTTTAGAAGAAAGAAATGGTTATGAGTATATCTCACGAACACAAATGAGTTGTCCCCAGATGCCTTTTATAATATGAAAATGCGTAGAAATAGAGTTACTCGACTGGTTTGGTGATTCATGGCGAAGGATTTATACGAGATTTTGGGTGTCTCGAAAAACGCGTCCAAAGAAGATATAAAAAAGGCCTACCGCAAATTGGCCCGGAAGTGGCATCCCGACATCAATCCGGGGAACAATGAGGCGGAGCAAAAATTCAAAGAGATATCCCGGGCCCATGAAGTCCTGGCCAAAGAGGAAAAGCGAAAGCTATACGACGAATTTGGGGAAGAGGGCCTCCAGGCCGGATTTGACCCTGAAAAGGCGAGGCAGTACAAGCAGTGGGGAGCCTTTCAACAGGGGGCGAGAGCCAGGGGTGGAGAGGGGTTTGGACGATACCAGAGCTATGAGGACGTCTTTGGTGATCTCTTTGGTTTCGGCCGGGAGCCCAGCGGTTTTAGAGCCACCGGCGCCATGAGGGGGAGGAATATCGAACATGATATGGATATTGATCTTGTATCAGCCCTGAGGGGTTTTGAGACTGAACTCTCCATGCAGAAGCCAAAGACTTGCCCTGAATGTCAGGGAACAGGGACAGACCCGAAATCCGTGATAACCACGTGCCCCACCTGCAATGGCTCTGGACGGCTGAACGTTGCCGAAGGCCCCATGCAATTCACCAAGCCCTGTCCACAATGTGGAGGCAACGGCAAGACAGGAAAGACCTGTGCGCAGTGTCGCGGTAGCGGACAGGTCCTTGGAACAGAAAAAATTAGGGTGACCATTCCTCAAGGCGTGAAAGAGGGCTCCAAGGTACGGGTGGCAGGAAAGGGTGAACCAGGTCTCAATGGCGGCCAGCCTGGAGATCTTTACCTGATCATCCACATTAAGCCCCACCCTTTTCTAAAGCGGGAGGGAGACAATTTGTATATGGAGGTTCCCGTGACTGTGCGTGAAGCCATGGCCGGCGGAAACATCAATATCCCCACCATAGGCGGCCAGGTCAACGTCAAGGTGCCCCCCAAGAGTCAGAGCGGGCAAACACTCAGGTTGAAAGCAAAGGGTGCTGTCAATCCCAAGACCAAGAAAAGGGGCGACCTCATGGTGAAGCTGGTCGTCAAGGTTCCCCAGACAGAGGACAAGGATATTTTGGAAGCGGTTGGAAAGATGGACAGATATTATAAGGAAGACCTGAGAAAGGATATTCGGCTGTAAATAGGGGCAGAAAGGGATTTATGAAGAACCGCGCCTGAAAGTTTCTTGGATCTCCTGGGCGAGATCTTCCAAGATAGCATCAAACTGCCGTCTCATCTCCACCATGTTTTGTCTCATCCG
>JASFIT010000274.1:0-6377 GCA_050122535.1 Desulfobacteraceae bacterium
CGCTCGCAGATCGTGGATGCCGTTCGTGGGGATGATTATCCAGTTACAGACCGTTCTGTTGATGTCCAAATTGTTGGATTGCGCAAGAAACTGGGGCCTGCCGGCAAGTATATCGAAACGGTTCGGGGAGTTGGATATCGGTTCAGGGAGTAGACCGTGGCAAAAAAGAAAAGGTTGCTCTGGCAACTTTATCCCACTTACATAGTGATCATAGTCGTATCTCTCTTGGCTGCTACCTGGTTTGCTTCCAGGACGCTGAAACAGTTCTATCAAGAACAGAGCGCTTCAGATCTGGAGGCCCGAGCCCTCCTTCTTAAGAGTCAAATCTTAGAGTATCTCTCACCACTAGACGCACAAGCTATTGATCGATTGTGTAAAAAAGTGGGAGGGCAAGCCACAACGCGTATCACGGTCATTCTGCCCTCGGGCAAAGTCATTGGGGATTCTGAAAAGGACCCTGAAAAGATGGACAACCACGTGGATCGCCCTGAAGTGATTCAAGCCCTAAGGGGTCAGGTGGGCATGTCCACAAGGTATAGCCGTACCCTTGGCAAGGAAATGATGTATGTAGGGATACCCCTGAGAAAGAATTCCCGCTTGGTAGGCTTGGTCCGTACATCCGTGCCATTGATCTCCATAGATAAGGCCCTGAAGAGCATTCAGACTAAGATCGCGATCGGGGGCCTGCTCATAGCCATACTTGCTGCAATTCTGAGTTTGGTGGTATCTCGGCGAATCAGTCGGCCCATTGAGGAGATAAGGAAGGGGGCTGAATGCTTTGCACAGGGCGATTTTAAATGCAGACTCCCACTCTCTGGGTCAGAGGAACTGGGAAGTCTCTCCGAAACGATGAATCAGATGGCCATTGAACTCCAGGAGAGAATCAATGGTATGAGAGAGCAGAGAAACGAGCTTGAGGCCGTGCTATCAAGCATGATTGAAGGCGTCATAGCGTTGGACAAAGAGGAACGGGTCATCAGTATAAATCAAGCAGCTGCTCAAATGTTTGAAACCAATCCTGGGAGCGCACAGGGCCGAAGCATTCAAGAGGTGGTGAGAAACAGCGATCTCCAGAATTTTGTGAGAAATGCCCTGTCTAGCGAAGGACCCGTGGAATGCGACATCGTTCTGTACTCGGATGGTGAACGCGTCCTCAACGGGCACAGTACGGTCCTTCACGATGCAGGGGGCAATCGGATTGGTGCGCTTATTGTTCTAAATGACGTGACCCGCTTAAGAAGACTGGAGAATATTCGACGAGATTTTGTGGCCAATGTTTCTCATGAGATTAAAACTCCCATAACCGCTATAAAGGGTTTTGTGGAGACGCTCCGCGACGCGGCGATGACGAATGGCAAGGACGCTGATCGGTTCCTGGCTATTATTCAGAAACATGTGGATCGCCTTGATGCCATCATAGAAGATCTCCTAAGCCTTTCCAGGATTGAAGAGGATGTGGAAACAGAGGAGATCGTCCTTGAAGAGGGTCGCATAAGAGATGTCCTTCTGACAGCGATCCAGGTCTGCCAGGTGAAGGCAGCTCCCAAAAATATCCGTGTGGAACTGAGCTGTAGCGAGGACCTTAAGGCAAAGATTAATCCGCCACTTCTTGAGCAGGCCGTCGTGAACCTTTTGGACAATGCGATCAAATACAGTGACGCGGATAGCGAAGTGCAGGTAGAGGCGAAAAGAGCTGATAGCAAGATCCTCATCAATGTCCGAGATCAAGGGTGCGGCATTGATAAGAAGCATCTATCTCGCCTCTTTGAGCGCTTCTATCGTGTAGACAATGCAAGGAGCCGCAAAATGGGCGGCACAGGTTTGGGGCTTGCCATTGTTAAGCATATTACCCAGGCCCACGGAGGTCACGTCACCGTGGACAGCACCCCGGAAAAGGGAAGTACCTTCAGTCTGCATTTACCGACCAACCTCAATTAATCTTCAGAAGCCTCCCCAATTATCTCATTTAATTTTAATGCACCCCTAACGAATCCCTAACATTTAGTGGCTACTATTCTAGTTATATGAGAAGGGCGTATTCTGCACCAAGTTCCTGATATCACAAAAAATATGCTTGAGGATAGAGCGAGGAAAGGAGGTGGTCAGAAGGGAAATATGATGAGCCTTAACATGAATCTAACACAAATCTAACCATCCACTAACATTCAGTTCTAAAAATGAATTAATTCGGAGGAAAAAATGAAATTTAAAAGTCTTTCTGTATTTGTTTTGGCTGTGGCCCTGTGCTTCACGGTAAATGTGGTCTGGGCAGGTAATATCGTGATCAAAGGCTCCACCACAGTTCTACCCATTGCCCAGAAAGTGGCGGAGGCTTACATGAAAGAGCATCCTGATGTGAAGATTACCATTTCCGGTGGTGGATCAGGTAATGGCATCAAGGCCCTCATCGACGGATCAACCGATATTGCGGATAGCTCGAGATTCATTAAGTCAAAAGAAGTAAAACTCGCCGTTGAAAGGGGGGCGTATCCGGTTCCTTTTGCCGTGGCCTACGATTGCATCGTGCCCGTGGTGCACCCCTCCAATTCTGTTACTGATATCAGCATGAAGCAGCTCAAAGACGTCTACATGGGAAAAGTCAAGAATTGGAAAGAGCTTGGCGGGCCTGATAGAAAAATCGTGGTCATCTCTCGCGATACCTCTTCCGGAACCTATGAAGTCTGGCACAAAAAGGTATTGAAAAAGGAGAGAGTTTTTCCAGGAGCCCTTCTTCAGGCCTCAAACGGCGCCATTGTGCAAGCAGTGGCAAAAAACAAGAACGCTATCGGCTATATAGGTCTAGGCTACATGGAAAGGACCGTTAAGGCTCTAACGGTGAATAGAGTTGAGGGATCCGAAGAGACGACCCTTAACGGCACATATCCCATTAGTAGAGCACTTTATATGTTTACAGCCGGTTGGCCAAAGGGTGACACACTCAACTTCCTCAACTACGTTACTCACCCTGAAAAAGGGCAAAAGCTTGTGAGTGAAATAGGTTTTGTGCCCCTATATTAATAAGGTGACTCATATGCGGATGGCGCATTGGGCGTCATCCGCTTACATTTAAGTGAAGAGCATTTAAGATTGAAGTGGCAGTAGGATGGTAAGAGGTTATCAAAGGGGAAAAGCGCGCCAAAGAAAAGAAAAGACGATCCGTATCTTTTTTTTCTGTGTCGCGCTGGCCTCCATTACGACACTCGCCTTAATTGTCATTTTTCTTTTTATGGAAGGCCTCCCCATCTTCAGCAAGGTCTCAATCAAAGATTTCATTTTCGGAAAATATTGGTATCCCACTGACGATCCAGCCGATTTCGGAATTTTTGCGCTTATTGTAGCTTCCCTGGCCGTGACTGCTGTGGCCTCAGCGATCTCCATACCCCTAGGGGTGATGACAGCCCTTTATCTTGCAGAGGTTGCCTCTGCCCGGGTTCGGGAGTGGATTAAACCCATTGTGGAGCTCCTGGCAGCCCTTCCCTCTGTGGTGATTGGCTTTTTCGGCATGGTGGTGGTCGCTCCGTTCCTGCAGGACGTGCTCGATGTCGCTACAGGGTTAAATCTTTTTAACGCAGCATTGATGCTGGCCTTTATGTCCATTCCGACCATCTGTAGCATCTCTGAGGACGCTATTTTCAGTGTACCCAAGGAACTCAAGGAAGCCTCCCTGGCCTTAGGTGCCACACACTGGGAGACTATCTGGCGAGTGACCATTCCTGCATCCATTTCAGGCATAAGTACGGCCATCATCCTGGGCATGTCTCGGGCCATTGGGGAGACCATGGTTGTGCTTATGGTCGCAGGTGGCGCAGCCATGATACCTACGTCTTTGTTCGATCCGGTAAGGCCTATGCCAGCGAGCATAGCGGCTGAGATGGCAGAGGCTCCTTTTCGAGGTGATCATTATTATGCCTTGTTCGCCACGGGGATTGTATTATTCCTCTTTACTCTTGTATTTAATATGGTGGCGGAACACATCTCTCACAAATACAGGCAGGTGGGGGCAGCAACCCTATAGGGATTTTGGATTTTGCCCGCCTGCCTCGCCTGAGTGAGAGCGATGGCGGGCACGGATTTTCGATTTTAGATTGTGGAATGTGGATTTTGGAATCATGTATACCCATCATTCCAGTATTCCACTATTCCAACATTCCCCGAAATTTGCGGAGTGAGCGGAGCGAATAGTTTGTAATGAATCAATCATGAATTGCAGAGGTACAATCTGATTCCATGTCTCTATTGGCAGTGAAAGATACCAGCAAGAAAAATAGGATTGGTAATAGAGGACTTCAGGCCCGGCGTAGGGTTTTACAGAGTTTTGTATTTGGGTTTTTCAGACTCTCTGCTGGCATTAATGGTATAGCATTGCTCGTCATCGTCTATTTCCTTGTAACAAAGGGATGGAGGGCTATAACCTGGACGTTCCTCACGCAACCGCCCATGGAGTCCATGACAAAAGGGGGAATTCTGCCCTGCATTGTCGGGACAATCTGCCTTAGCGTGGGCGCTATTCTCGTAGCCTTCCCCATTGGGGTCGCTTCGGCGATATATCTCCATGAATATGCGAGGCCTGGTCGGGTTTTGCGTATCATTCGCTTGGGCATAAACAATCTGGCAGGCGTGCCCTCAGTGGTATTCGGTCTCTTTGGTTTGGCATTCTTCGTGGTCTGGTTAAATTTTGGTGTAAGCATTCTCGCTGGTGCGTTAACCCTGGGGGCACTCACCTTGCCCGTAATTATTGGGGCCTCAGAGGAGGCTCTCCGTTCAGTTCCAGATACCTATCGAGAAGCCTCCTTAGGGTTGGGGGCAACCAAGTGGCAGACCATCTATCGGGTGGTTCTGCCGGCCGCTCTGCCGGGTATTCTTACCGGAGCCATCTTGGGGATCAGTCGGGCTGCGGGAGAGACCGCACCTATCATGTTCACCGCAGCTGTATTTTTCACGCCATCTCTGCCCACGTCTATTTTCGATGAAATCATGGCACTTCCCTATCACATCTATGTCCTGGCTACGGCTGGCACGGAGATCGAAGTGACTCGCCCCTTACAATACGGCACGGCCTTGGTACTGATTACTCTTGTTCTTGGATTGAACCTTATTGCCATTATATACCGGGCTCGCCTCCGCAGGCGGATGAGGTAATCATGGAGGTTAGGCTTCGCGTATTAGATTTATAGGGTTTAATGATGGATAAATCATTAAAGATGAGCACCGAAAAATTTGATTTCTATTATGGCGATTTCCATGCCTTGCATGACATATCGCTCAACTTCTATGCCAATGAGGTGACAGCCCTTATTGGGCCTTCAGGGTGTGGAAAAAGTACTTTGTTGCGCTGCCTGAACCGGATGAATGATCTTATCCCATACAGCCGGGCAAATGGGCAAATCTTATTGGATGGTCAGGATATCTACGATCCTACTGTGGATGTGGTTACGCTTCGTCTTCGTGTGGGAATGGTATTTCAAAAGCCCAATCCCTTTCCCAAGACAATCTTTGAAAATGTGGCGTATGGTCTACGGGTAAATGGCATTAAAAATAGGGCGCAGGTCACCGAACGGGTTGAGAAGACGCTTAGGCAAGCCGCCCTTTGGGAAGAGGTAAAAGATAGGCTTCATGACTCAGCACTGGAGCTATCAGGGGGACAGCAGCAGCGCCTCTGTATTGCCCGTGCCCTGGCCGTGGAACCTGAAGTTCTTTTGATGGATGAGCCCTGCTCGGCTCTTGATCCCATTGCCACACAGAAAATCGAAGAATTGATCCATGAATTAAAGGAATCCTATACTATTATTATCGTGACCCACAACATGCAGCAGGCGGCCAGGGTATCTGACATAACAGCTTTCTTGTACCTGGGCAAGCTCATTGAAGTAGGTGTGACCGACGCCCTTTTTACCCGGCCCAAACTCAAACAGACAGAAGACTACATTACTGGCCGTTTCGGATAGACAGAGAGGATGAGTATATGACAAGACACCTCCAGAGAGAATTAGACCGGTTGAAAAAGAGGATTCTTTCCCTGGGTGCCATGGCAGAAGAACGTGCTCGCATGGCCGTAAAGGCAATTGAGAACAGGGACGGGGAGCTTGCGCAAAAGATCATAGATAAGGACTATGAGATTGATGAGGCGGAAATAGAAATCGAAGAGGAATGTCTCAAAATTTTGGCGCTGCACCAACCCGTTGCCGTGGATCTGCGTTTTCTGAGCGCGGTGATAAAGATCAACAATGACCTGGAAAGAATAGGCGATGAGGCGGTAAATATAGCCCATCGCGTGCGTATCATTGCAAAAAGACCCAAGCTGGATATTCCCTTTGATTATTTGAGAATGGCTGAAAAGACTGAGGCCATGCTCAAGAAGAGCCTGGATGCGGTTGTGA
>JASFIT010000275.1:0-6368 GCA_050122535.1 Desulfobacteraceae bacterium
GCAATTATCAGAGCAAACAGGAAAGTTTACAAGCTGTTTCCCAAACCGGATTATCCATTCTTCCCAAATCTCAACTCGCACATTGCCCATTGGGTAGGGAAATGGGTCCCGATGCCTTTTCTGAAACCGGGTACCCGCCCCGAAGGGGTGGGGACTGAGCGGAGCCTGAAAAGGCGAGCGCGAAGAAATCCCTGGCGGGAGGCCTTCGTCCTTTTCGCGACATATTAGTGGGGGAAACCGCAGCCCCGAGCTTGTCGAGGGGAATGCGGAGGGGGCAGAACTCCCCCGCAGATAAGTCGCTGAAAAGACCAGGCCGGGAGCCTCGGTATTGAAGAAAAGGCATTAGGGGCCATCCATGGAGCCCAAGCTGAGGTTTGGGCAACAGCCTGTTTATATATCACTAACGATACGTAAGCAACGCTGGATCCCCAAGGAGGTCGAGGTGGGCCAATGAATTAAAGGATGAAAGGCTGAACTGTTTATCACTGTACTTGAAGACGGACATGGACGTGTTCTTTATTTGCCAGGACAGGCGAATGGTCTCTTCATCTGTCAAACTGAGGGCCATTTGCATGACCGTTGAAATGGCCCCGCCCGAGCTAAATACCAAGATTCTCTTTTTCCGAACGCTTTCTTCCATGATCATCTTTGCGCCCTTGTGAACGCGCTCCTTAAAGGCCTTCCAAGTTTCCATACCCTCCACGTCGTTAAGTCCAGATATCCACCGCAAAACGGCACGTTCAAAGACCATCTGAAAGGATTTGCTGTCCGTGTACATACGGGCTAGGGCCTCTGAAACGGCCGGATCTTCTCGAATCAGATCTGGGACTTGAGACCTAATCACCAGGCGGGCGTCATACTCGTTAAGCTCAGGCACTATGCGCAAATCAGGTTCCCTATTCTGATCCCCTATTGCGGATAAAACCCTCTTCGCTGTGTCTATTTGACGCTCCATGGAGCCGGAATAGAATGCCTGAAAATGGAGTCCAGTCTTAACCAAGTAATCCGCAAGGATTTCTGCCTGCCTCACTCCAAGACTGGAAAGTCGGTCATAGTTTTCTTTCCCGAAAGAGGCCTGGGCATGTCTGACAAAGCAGATTTCTCCCATCAGGGGCTCCCATTGACCGTCTCTAGGATTTCTTCCGCCAACTTCCTCGTACCCTCATCTTCATCCGTTAAGGCCTCCATCAGTGGGAAGACGACCTCCACCCCACCAATCTGTCCTAGAGCGACTAGAACGTTTTTCCTATCCAGGATCCCAATTGGCCCAGAGAAAGCAGGCACTGGTATGCACAAAAAAACTGAGAACAGACATTGGAATTTACTCGGAAATCTCATTAGAACGCAATCCTCAGAGCTGATTTGGTCAATAAAAGACCATAGGAGATGGGCAGAGCCAGGCTAACACTTTGAGATATAAATTGGAAGAAAGGAGCATTGATAAAGAAATGGGGAGAGTTGCAGGTGGGTCTTCGATGGTCCGCATCGTATGGAATCAGATTGGAGTGATCTTATATATGTCGACCGGTTTTGGGATACCCTTAAAAGCGGTATTTTCAACAAATACGGATGAGACCATTCCAGGTATTTCAGAAAGTGTCTTTTCAGTCGTTAAGATCTGATCAGGGCCAGCATGGGCACACAATCGGCGAGCAAGATTCACGGCGTTCCCTATTACAGTATAAACATAACGTTTTTCTGAACCCACATTTCCAATGAACACTTGCCCTGTGTTAATACCAATTCCGATTCCCAATCTATCAAAATGGTGTGAATTCCCTGAAAATTTCTCTCTTAACTCCTGAAAAGAATCTGCCAACTCTAAGGCTGTCTTTACACCGCTTTCACTACAATTCCTAACAGCGACGGGCGCCCCAAAAAAAGCCATCACCTCATCACCAATGAATTTGTCAATGCTGCCACCGTTGTTGAACACTGTCTTAGACACGGTACCGTAGAATGCATCCAGAAAATCTATGATCTCCTCCAGATCAAGGGCAGATACCATACTGCTAAATCCCCGGATGTCCGCAAACAGAATAGTCATTTCCAGCTTCTTTCTGATACTATTAGGTTGTTCATATTCATCTATCTTCTTAATGAGCTCCTCTGCAACTTGTGGAGAATGCAACTGCTCAAACATCCTCTTCAATCGGATAACAAAGTTCGTCCGATCAGCAACCATCGACTCCAGTTCCTCGCGGTAGGCACGATTGGCCATCTCAAGCTCTTGCCGACGCAATGCATTGGCTACGTTGATGATTACCTCATTGCGTTCAATAGGCTTGGTGATATAACCAAACACACCCATTTGCACTGCGGACTCTGCAACCAATGGATCGTCCACGGCAGTCACCATAACGGCGGCCGTGTTTGGATGCTCGGCCAGAAGCCCTCGGACGAAGTCCAAACCTAACTCGCCGGGCATGAGGATATCACAAAGGACAAGTTCGAAGGTTTCTTGTTTCAAGCACTGGCGGGCCGCCGCTGCATCAGCGGCGAGGGTGCAGCTATAACCTTTCGCTTCAAGGATCTGTTTGAGTAGGTGTCGAATAGACCCCTCATCATCCACAATCAAGATCCTTTTCATTGTCTCTCTCCAAACTCCCTGCTCTATTTAACCGGTTGTTCTCAAGGGAGCTCCTTGGGTCCCCCTTCGTTAGCCATGTTGTGTGTCACTCCAAATGAATGCCGGAATTGTGAAATTCCGGCAACTGTCCCTTACCCAATTTTTGTAATATTTTACAATAGGATACACCATATGGTCAAAGCTTTTCATTTGGCTGAAGAAAATGGACCAAGCGGAGGCTTTTGCTTTTATTGCCTTCAAAAACCCCCTCAAGACATATGGCCCTGAGCGTCATAAGGCAGTTGGCTTCTGGAATATTTAACTGCAGTTTTGGGGGAAAATCAATCGGGAGAAATTATGATTTTTGTCTCATACCATCGTATGAGATTTGGCGGTTCTTTTGAATGTTCCCTACGAGACTGTCGAACCGCAGATGGGGGTTTCCCGACAGCCTCCACAGCACGCTACATGTGTTCCTTGTAGTGTTCGTAGTATTTGAAGACTTTCCTTATGTATATCCTGGTGGCTTTAAAAGGTGGGATGCCCTTATACTTTCTAACCTTCTTGCTGCCTGCGTTATACGCCGCAAGGGCCAGTTTCACGTCTCCTTCGAACTGATTTAGAAGTTTCTTGAAATAAACGACGCCTGCATTGATATTGTGCACGGGATCGAAGATATCTTCCACCCCAAGCGATTTGGCCGTTATGGGCATTAGCTGCATGAGGCCTTTTGCCCCTCTCTTGGAAACCGCCTTTGGGTTGTACCCGGATTCCGCCATTATAATCGCCTTTATGAGGGCTGGATCCATCTCGTAGCGACCGGCCACTTCAATAATAATCGGATTGAACCGTTTATCTTTTCTGTTTACAGATTTGGGGGATGGGCCATCTCCAGCTTTAATGTCCGAAGGTGCTTCTACCAGATATCGTGTTTCATCTACCGTGGCTTCATTGAAATTCTCATAGAGGGCACGGAGCCCCTCCAGCTCTTCGTCACTTAAGCGTGCGTGCATACTCAAAACATCCGCGGGCTTTAAGTGCGAAATCTGGGCAGGCCCTCTTTTCCCACTAACATAATTGGCGTGTATACACAGACCGATAGCAGCGCCTAATAGCCAGATCAATAGTTTCTTCGAAGACAGGTTCATCCCCAAAGCTCCCTTTTCCCCACTTTTCCCCTCTATCCTTCTTTCTTGTGACCCTCGTTGCCGTTCTTACCTTGAAAGAATCATGCCATAACATATAACTTTATCATTCAATAACAACTTTCAAGTACTTAGCCTATTTTTCATGAAATACCAGATCCCATAAAATATGTAAAAAAAGTTATCACTTTGTAAAAAAAGTTTCCATTTCTTGTTACGAATTTTCATACATTTGTCAGATCGGATCAGGTAAGAAGATGGTTTCGGACAAAAATCCACGAAGTCTTAAGATTATCGAGAGACCGACAGAGAGGGGAAATCCATCTTCTGAGTTTTCGGCACGCCGTGTTACGCCGTCTACGGAACCTTTTTCCAGAAGATAATTTGCGATCTCGGCAGGATCAAAGAGCTTGAAGAGATCTCTTCCAAGCTCCAGACTCATTGCTGCGATGACGCCGTAGACACCCCAGTTGGATACAGTAGCGATAACAAGTTCGTCACACTTGGTTACTGAAGGGATGATGGACATGCGTGAGAGTTCTCTGCTTAAGTTCCCCATACCAATTTCGTTGCCACCGTCACCAAAGGCAATGGTGGGACAGGTGCATAGATCGAAAAATAGATCGTACTTTGCAGCGTAGTCTGTGATGTCTTCCTTCCGCATATTGTAGTAGCGTCCGTCCTGAGCTATACCAGGTCGTTCTACAGAAATGACAAGTGATGGTTTCAAGGAGGCAAGTGAACTTTCAACCAATGATGTACTCTCTTCCCAGGTTCTGATAGGGATCTCGTAGGTTTCAAAGTCCCTGCTTAATATTCTTGATATGGGCGGGGCGCAAACAAAAATTGGCCGATTCTTTAGATACTCGAGAACCTTATACAAACTGATAGCGCCAATTGGGCCGTCTGTTTCAAAGCTGCTCCCGACTGGAAACCCTGTACCTATCAGCACAACGCCTTTGTTCTTCAGAATTAGATGCGCTGCCCGTTTGCAGTAACCCGCTGAGAGGCCCTTTCTCAATGCGTCCATGCCGCGAGAGCTGTGTGTGAGAATAATCTTTTCAATTTGGACATCAGGAGTGTTCATGGCAGGTGGGTAAATATCATATTTTGCTAGCAAAGGTAAAGAGGGGTCAACCACGCCTTCGCGGAATGACGGCCTACTGGAGAAATGGCGTCATGGAAGAAACTGTATCCCGATGCCATTTGCAGGCGTTCTGGCACAGCGCCACAGGAACGTTTCTTCATCAGTCAAAGTAACTGCAAGGTAGGTCAACCACGCATTTACCGCACACGTGGGTTGTCTCTTTGAGACCAGCCAACGCATCTGTCTGATTGAGATTCAATCTAAGCCGAGTCCAGCATCGCCGACGATCAATCCCTTCCTCTCTCACGGCACTAACCGGACAGCGCTTCAGACATTTCAAACACTCCTTGTTTGCCTTGTGAAGGCAAAGTTCTTGGGAATTAACAAGGGGGTTGTTCCCCAGTTCAGCTTCAGTAACCAGGCTGCCTAGACGGCCTGCACATCCTGACGGGGTGATGAGTTGGGCGTTCACCCCAAAGCGTCCCAGCCCCGACAAATGAGCAAGGTGCTTGTGAGACCATCTGGAGACGAGCCTGACCTCATCGAAGTTGTGGGTGGCAGGTGTCAGGCCGGACTTATAGCCGTGCACTGCCAACTGGACTCTGATCTCTTCAGAGATAAGCCCTATAAGCACGTTTGTTGCCTCGTAGGCCACCCCCCAATTACGGCAAGGAAATTTGCCCGGGCTGTTTTCATCAACAAGCTCTTTGACAAAAGGGATGAAAAACACGATCAAAGTTTTGGCCGATGGCAGAAGATCCCCTGGTAGTAAATGTGCGTCAGAAGCGATTTCTGGCAGCATTTTGAATCGGTCATCGGCCTTTGCTGTGGCTAAGAGGGGTTTACGCCACCAGTTTCTCACTTTTGCCCCGGTAGGATAGGAGGAGACAAACCCCTCTACGATCCGTCTGAGATCTTCTGTTCTCATTTTGAACCCATTGCTTCAAGCCTTGATTGAATCCTATAGTCCTCATTTGTTCTAAGGCCATTGAAATTCCCATCCATCACATCATGTCGAGCAATCAGATGGCAGTATTGCCTCTCGACCCTGAGCCGTTCAGCCTCAGAATTCCCTTCAATAAGGTACAAGTGGTGATGGTCAACTACAGGGCTGTTGCCAAGCATTCAACAATCCATCCAGGTGATCGTGTCTCCCTCTTTCCTAGAGAGTATCCTGTTTTCGCTGATTGGAAGGACTTTAGGGACCAAGAGTAAAAAACGCAAGAATGGTCACTTCAAATGACCATTTGTCTGTCTACAGCAAATTACTCTGGGATCAGTAGGGTCGATCCCGTGGTGTTGCGAACTTCAAGATCACGATGGGCCTGAGCAACATCGGCACCTTCCATCCCAGGTGTGGCAGGCAAGGCAGCTAAGGGATAGAGGCCCGTGCGGTGATAGATATCGATGAAATTGAGACCGATAGCTTCATGGCGGAGTAAAACCTCTCCTAAATCTGGCTGCCCCGGATCAAAAGCCTCCCAGCGCAAAACCTCTGGACCGCCCGTCTCATACATCCTAATGGCTTTCGCCATATGATCCTCCTCCCAATTTTCAAGCGAAACTC
>JASFIT010000276.1:0-6362 GCA_050122535.1 Desulfobacteraceae bacterium
AATCGTCAATGTTACCATGGCCTTGGAGATGCCGCTTTTGCTCAAAGGAGAGCCGGGTACGGGGAAAACCATGCTAGCGCACGCCATTGCAGAGGCTCTCAACATGAGACTGATCGTCCTGAACGTCAAATCCAGTATGAAACTGGTGGAAGCCCTTTACCAGTATGATACGCTAACCCGTCTAAATGATAGTCGTTTTGGGGATTCTGAAAGAGATGTGAGCAATATCGAAGACTACATAAAGATGGGAAAGATTGGGCAGGCCTTTGTTTCTGATGAACGGGTCGTCCTGCTCATCGATGAGATCGATAAGGCAGATACGGATTTTCAGGACGATATGCTGGATGTATTAGACCAGATGGAATTTGATATCATTGAGATCGACAAAACCATGAAGGCGAAGTACAGGCCGGTCATAATCATCACTTCTAATGCTAAAAAGGACCTATCCGATCCTTTTCTGGGCCGCTGTAACTTCCACCATATTGCGTTTCCTGAACCGGACATGATGCGAAGAATTATCCAGGTCCACTTCCCTGCCATCAGCAGGGAGCTACTCCAGAATTCCGTGAAGAGCTTTTATCGTCTGAGAGATATTCGTAACGTCGAGAAAAAGCCTGCAACGAGGGAGCTTATCAACTGGATCCGGGCGCTGAAGTCAGACCCTGACTTCAAAGTCAAAGAACTGATCAAAGGGGATGTGCCCTATTTGGGGGTCCTCTTTAAAAAGAGTGCCGATTACGTGGTGGCCCAGAATGCGGTTGGCCGATTCAGGATATGATTATGGCCGATAGCCCGTTCGCCGGTTGAGCCAGTTGGCCGGTTGAATCGAAGACGGGCAAATGGGGTACTGGACAAACCGGCAAAAAGAACCTGTTTTACCACTATCCCGTCATTCTTAGATCGGGGCGACTGGATCTAGAAACCAGCGGAATATAGATATGTTCATAGATTTTTTCTACATATTAAAAAAGGTGGGCATTCCTGTATCACCCACCTCATTTCTCCGGCTTCAGAAGGCCCTCAGCCTTGGCGTCATTAATTCCCTGACAGATTTCTACACGGGCGCTCGGTCCATTCTGGTCAAGAGCGAGAGATATTTTGATCTATACGACCAGGCATTCGCCCATTTCTTTGAGGGGGCCGAACTCGCTGAGCCTGATGAATTCGTCCTCTCAGAGGTGGCTCGTGCCATGTTGCAAGAATGGTTGAAAGATCCAGAAGGTTTGGCAGAGGCCCTTGGCGTGGATGAGGAAGAACTATCAAAATTGAGTCCAGAAGAACTCATGGAGTACTTCCTCGAAAGGCTAAAAGAACAGACCGAGGCGCACCATGGTGGGAGCAAGTGGATCGGCACAGGAGGTACATCCCCTGTGGGGCATTCCGGGTTTCATCCGGGCGGAATGCGGGTCGGAGGTGTATCCAGAAACAAGTCCGCGGTCAAAGTGGCTATGGACAGGAGGTATAGGGATTACTCCCAAGAAGGTCCTTTAACGCAGTCCCAGATTGGTGAGGCCTTGAAGAGGCTGAGAAACATGGTCCCCGTGGGCCCTAAAGACCAGGTCAATATCCCTGAGACCATCTATCAGACCATGAAAAATGCGGGCGAGATAGAGATCGTGTTTGATCGGAGCCTTAAGGATCGATTAAAGGTAATTTTGGCCATCGACAATGGAGGATGGTCCATGGATCCTTACATTGAGATGGTTCAAGTCCTCTTTAACTATGCCAGGGCCCAGTTCAAGGAACTCAAGACCTTTTTCTTTCACAATACTATTTATGATTATCTCTGGGAGGATCCCCCAAGAATTAACAAGCCTCTTGCGGTGGAAGAACTGGTACGCCTCGATCCGGAAACCAGGTTCATTGCCGTTGGGGATGCAAGCATGGCGCCCTATGAGCTTATGGCCACGGATGGTTCCATACACATTGAAGAGCGGACAGGAAGGCCCAGTTATGAGAGGCTTCAGTTCGTAGCGGAAACATTCCCGCACGCCATTTGGCTCAACCCAAAGCTGGCGGTGGAATGGCCCTATACCCGTACCATCAACATTATTCGGGAAATCTTTCCCATGTTTGAGCTGACCTTGGACGGCCTGGAAAAGGCTGTAGGCCATATGATGGGAAAGAACTAGTCCTCTATGAGCACGTCCCGGCCGACACTGCTCGGATCCGGGGCACCTACCATGCTCATAAGCCTTTTGAGTTCGTTTGTAATCTCACCGATTAGCGTTTTGACCCCGTCGCTGCCGTAAGAGGCCAGTGCGTAAAGGATAGGCCTGCCTAAGCCTACCAGAGAGGCGCCGAAGGAAAGACCTTTCAGTACATCACTGCCGCGACGAAATCCTCCATCCACCATGATAACCGTTTTCCCCCGTGCGACCCGCACAATCTCATCCATCACCTGGAAGGGGTGAGGAAGATAGTCCAGGGTGTGGGCGCCATGGTTGGACAAGAGGATGCCGTCTGCTCCCGCATCAATGGATTTTATGGCGTCCTCGCGGCTCAGAACCCCTTTGAAAATAAGGGGGCGAGACACCTTGTCCCTGATCTCTTTAAGTTCTTTTAGGGTTAGTGGCGTGCAGTCTGAGGCCATTTGCCTGTCCTTTACCTTCGTACCCTGGCCCGAATCCACCTCTATGCCCACCCACTGAACGCCCGCCGCCTGAATCTCTTCAATGCCCTGGAACATTTTTTTGCGGTCCTCAAAGGGCTTCACATTGGCTGCCAGAGAGACCCCCATGGATGCGATATCTTTCAGGTCTTGAGGGATGGGGGTACCAGTCCACATGAGACTTCCGGCCGCTTTAAGCCCTTCAGCAACCTCCATGAGACCATTATCAACAATGGCGGGAATCGGCATGGTCATGGCAGACATGATGACGGGTGTGGCAAGTTCCACGCCTAAGACGGAACACTGCGTGTTCACCTCCACGCCATCAATGCAGCGTTGTCTAAACGTGTAACGGTCCAGGATACGGCGGTTGTTCCTCATCACAAATTCCGTCTCCACACCATCCAGTAGAAAACCTATATCCCGATCTTTAAGTTTTGCCTTTCCCTTCTCATATATTTCGGTTAGTTCCATAGTCTTTAAATTCCTCCTTCATTGCATCAGCCCCAATCCTAGCTCCCATAAATCGGAGGCTGTGTGGTAATTCGACAAAACTGTCATTCCGGGTCTCGCTCACCCCCGTACTCGATACGGGGGTGAGCGAGACCCGGAATCCAGGAAACGAGGGGAAAATCAAAGCATTCTGGATCCCCCGCCTGCTTTGGCGGGGGATGACAAATTGCGACACAGTCTCTCGATGGGAAGGAAGTGATTGGGGGTTAAGTGTTTTGAAAACTAAAGCCGTCCACCCGTTTCCGCCAAATCCTCCAACCCTTGCTTATCCAGTATCCAGATACGAGGGCCATCCAATTCAATCAGACCTTGTTTGCTCATTTTTCCAAAGATCCGGGAGAGTGTCTCGGGGATAGTCCCTAAAAGGCTGGCCAGCTGACTCTTGGTAATGGTGAGTACCAGATCAGTCGTCCCCTTTTCCTGGTCACTCAAATAGAGGAGATAGGCGCTCAATCGGCCAGGCACCTCTTTGAGCGAGAGGTCATCAATCAGGTGTGTGAACCTACGAAGTCTCATGGATAAAACGGCAAGCATGTTCAGGGCGATGGAGGGGTTATTCTTTATCAGTTCTATGAAGGATTCCCTTGGAAAGAAAAATATGCGGCTTTCATCCATGGCCTGAGCGTTAGCCGGAAAGTTTTGGCCGGTAAAGACAGGTACTTCTCCGAATGGTTCTCCAGGCCCGAATATATGAAGTATCTGTTCTTTACCTTCGAAAGAGAGCTTATATATCTTCACCCTGCCTGTGATACCCACATAAAAGCCTGTTGCATCATCGCCCTCCGTAAATATGGTCTGTCCCCTTTTGAAGACCTGATCAACCACGATCATGGCAAGATCTTCTTGTTGCTCCCTCGGAAGGTCCTCAAACAAAGGGATGGAGGCAATGTGTTTGACAATCTCCATTTTTTCTAAGCGCTATGGGTTTTTTGCAGTCAGTTGCTGAATCTTTATAAAGGCTCACACAGGCCAAGACCGGCTCATTGGATTAGGGATGGTGGGACGGGAGTAGTTCCCGCTCTCCCCGTCTTGCACTCCAGTCTCCGTTTGTCACCTGGCCGTATAGAAAGCTAAGCCTTGATTTCGCATGACCTAACCATTAATCATTCTGATCTGTGTCGAGCCAGGGAAGTAATCGATGATATTGAGGCAACCGTAGTCCTGGTGAATCTTAAACATCCGACTGAGATCAAGACCGAGGGCATGGCAAAGAATGACACGGTTTACCGCGCCATGACCAACCAGGAGGATATCATTTCCCTTTTGATCCTGCAGAACATTTTCAAAACAATGTAAGACCCTCTCAGATAAACTCTCTACACTTTCTCCTCCTCCAGGAGCGTGGTAGCGCACCAAATCGGCCTCCCGCTTCTCCAGTTCGTCAGGGAAACGTTTACGAATCTCGGTCAGGGTCAAACCCTCCCAGTCACCAAAATGCATCTCACGGAGTTCTGGCAAGGCATGGAGGGGGGCATCATGATGCCGCGCTATGATGCGAGCGCCCTTGGAGGATCTTTTGAGATCACTTGAATAAATGGCTCCAATGTTGACAAGACGCAGACGTTCAGCCAGGTGCTCCATTTGCATTACCCCCACATCGGTCATATCCACATCTGTATGACCATAAACGGGGAATCCATCATAACCGACGACTTGGCCATGTCTGACCATGTATAACCTGTTGACCCTTTCCATAGGGCGCGATAATAGGCTTGGATACTTGTAATGTCAATGAATTTGGTCTTTCATTGATCCACCATCAGGGCATCATCTCCCCGCCGACACAGGATTTGTCCGCGCTACGCTGGACTCCCCACCCTGTGGGTGAGCCCCCAGTTTCGCGGGGCTCAAGTAGCAGGTAATACCTTGCTGGTGATCAGGAATACGCCAGATCTTATTAATTATAATGCTGACAAGTGAATGAGACGGTGGATTTGAGTCTTTATATTGATCCCTTAATATTAATATTGTATAAGTTTATATATATGTGCACAGGAATGTAATATGCACTTTTAAGGCGCAGAGCGTGGTGGGAGAGTGATGACTAAGAAGGATTGCTTCGGTGTTTTGGATAAGGTCTTTCCCCTTGGAGATAAGGGTTTGAGGGAGATTACCCCTGGTTGTTTCCAATGCCCCGAACGTACGCCTTGTCTAAAGGCCGCTTTACACACCAGGGAAGGGCTCGAAATGAAAGCGGAGATCCTGGAGCATGCTGCGGCGAGGGGTATGGTCAGCAGATTGCAGCGGTGGTCCCAAAAAAAAGAGCTACACCGTCTTATGAAGGAGCAGGGTAAAAAGAAAAAATGACAGTTGAGATAAGATGCCCCCAGTGTAATTTCTCAAAAAGTATCCCAAAGGAAAAAATTCCTGCGGGCGCCAGATGGGCTACCTGTCCGCAATGCAAACATCGGTTTGCGTTTGCTCCACCGGAAGCGGGTCCTCGCCCTGAACAGGAACAGGAGGAGGCAGGGGCGGAAGGCCGAGTGGAAAGAGGAGCCCCACCCTGGGAGAATCGCTCCCAACTGGGCCTTTGGCAAGGTATATACCAAACCTTTAAAGGCGTACTTTTTACGCCAGATAAACTCTTCAGCACGATGACACATAAGGGGGGCATGATGGAACCGCTGGCGTTTGGTCTCCTGTTGGGGTCTATTGGGAGCATGTTTGGGTTCTTCTGGCAGTTCTTGATGATGTCAGGCAGTCTTCTGGCCTTAGGTGAAGCGCTGATGGGCCATTTGAGCATGAGTCTTATCTTCTTCGGAATTATCATCATTTCACCCCTTTTCGTGATCATAGCCATGTTTCTTACCAGTGGCATCCTTCACCTTTTGTTGCTCGTGGTCAAGGGCGGAGAAAACGGCTTTGAGGCCACTTTTAGGGTTGTATCCTACTCACAGGCCACACAGATATGGGGGGTGATTCCATTTCTCGGAGGGTTCATAGGCGGCCTATGGATAATAATCGTGCAGATCATCGGCCTCCGAGAGATTCATGGGACCTCTTATTTGAGAGTCATCCTAGCTCTACTTATCCCCATAGCCTTGATCCTTCTCCTGGTACTGGCTATAGTTATTCCCCTCCTCGTTTTTGGTTTAGGTTAGATATTTAGTCAGAAACGTCCCAGAAGTGATTTTATCGATTCTGGGCATAGCTTTAGACTGTATCGGCGGCGAGCAGCCAAATGAGAAATGCGCTCTGAACAAAATGAGAAAAGAAAGGCCATTCTGCATTGTCA
>JASFIT010000277.1:0-6347 GCA_050122535.1 Desulfobacteraceae bacterium
TTCCACAGCTTGGGCTTACCTTGTTCCTCTACTGGTCCTTCAACAGTGATAACCTCAAATCCACAATTCTTAACCAAATGTTCTGCAGTAAGTAGGTCAGAGGTTTCAACGTATGCCTCGTCCTGGAGATTTTCTGCTCGCATCCTTCCTCGGATTGCATTTTCTTGGATGTTCCGAAGGGTCTCCGAAGAGTCCCTAGTAGCTAACCCTTCTGGTTTGACGAAAGACTCTCGAACAGCCTCTCGTATAAGATTTGACTTGGTTGTACCATAAATTTTAGCATCTTCGACTAGACGTTCGTACGTCTCTTCATCGAAGTGAACAGTTATTTTTACTTTTTTACTCATGATTTTAACTCTCCTCTTATTTTGATTTGCCCTGGACCTTCACAGGGTCAATTTTGGCACATTAGTCTTTGTGCGATTTCTCCTCAATCAGATCGATCAGATTCCTCCTCGTCACACGGACCAATGAAAGCTCATCCTCCACCTGAAAGCCCTCTTTCTCTTGGCTTTCATAGATTTTGGTCTTCTTCTCAAGCTCCTTCCTGAAATGCTGTGCCTTAGAAAGCCAGTCCCTGAACTTGGGATTAATGTATGGATCACCTGTTCCTTTTTCTGTGAGAACCCTTTTGGGGATATCTCCAGTCAAAGATTTATATTTTTCTTTTATAGTAGCCTTGATTTCCTCAGTTTTTCTTTTTTGTACTTGTTCAATCTCAAGGCCCATTACTATCTCCCTTGCAAAAGGTTCAAATTGCTTGTTCGGCTTGTAGCTCGGTCTATCTGGATCTGGAGAATGATTTAGCCAGTCATCAAGTATTCCATGGCTGTTCATGTCTATAATAGCTTCACCTGTTGGCAACAATGGCTCCACAAGTTCTTCCAGCCCGTGTCTCGCTTTGGCCTCATTTCTCGCACGGATTATTTCGTTCATCTGCTCGTGATATTCCTCCCGATTAAATCCTGTGCTGACTATTTCCTTGATTGTGTCTTCTAAGTAGTTCCATCTTTCGAGCTGTCTAACAAAGGCCTTATCATCTTCCGACAGCCTATCTCTCCAATCTGGTTGTTTCATGTTGTCTTGTTTCTCCTTCCTCTGGGTCTCAATTTCACCCCGTATTTCATCAATACCCAAATGTTCTGGAATGCTCTCAGGATCTCCACCTTCAGAAGCGTATTCCTTTAAAAGTTTTTCTCGTAGACTCATTGTCTATCACCTCCTTTAAGATACTCCAGGTAATCCCGATCCCCAAAGGGAACTGATTTCCTGATAGAGCTCCAATAATCATCAATAATTTTCTCCAACAACTCGCTGTGAGTTAAATCGTGGGAAAATGCGATTATATCGAGTAATTCGCACTGCCAAAGAGGCAGCAAAAAAAGCTGTTTTTGTCTAAACATTTTCTTCCTCCTGACTTCACAATGAATTGATCGTGTGGTAATCCCGATAAACCCGAATTTGCACACTTCTGGGCTCGGGGACTCCCCCGTCATAGAATAAACTTTAAGAGTGGAGAATCTGGACCTAATTCCCTAAAAAGAGATTTCTTAGAAGGAAAGAACTTGGAATTTCCTGAGTTGTTGAGAAGAATATAGAAGGACGGGTAAAGGGGGAGTACCTTTGGGACTACCATGTCTTACTGCTGATGGGGTCAGGCCTTGCATTATTACATTTTTGTATAAAGCGGCAAAGAAGGGAGAGCTGAACGAAGCCATTGAGTAAGCCTATCTTGGCAAAGGCTACCCGTTTTCAGAACAGCCAGGCAACTCGCTCTTGATTATGCGACTAATCAGCAAAGCAGCCAAAACTCAAATGTTGCAATGCAAGACGTGATCCTATCCACAATCTGCGCTAAGAACACAAGATAGAAAATAAGGGGTTGTTGTGCCCCTGTGACCACTACTCCTTTCGGCTATTCCCGGCTAATGCCCGCAAGATCCTCGGGGCGCAGCCGGTAGCGAATGACATTGCCCTCATGCAGGCCGCGAAACTCGTTTCCTATATAATTGACTACCTCCTCGCGCTCCTGTTCGGGGATATCAGCCTCGGCGGCCATGGCCATGATTAGTTCGGGCCGGAATGCCTTCCACTCCAGCACGCTTCGACGCACGGCATCGCGAACGAAATCGCGATAGACCAGCGCGGCCTTCTCCGGGGTTTCGACCTCCGCACGCAACGTCCTGTAGTTCTCAGCCGAAGTCACGTAGGCGTCGATATACACCTCGCGCAGCAGGGAAACATTGTTCAGCTCATAGATTCCGATAAGGCCGTCAATATAGGAGCTGTCGTCCATGGTGAGATACGACATAGGCGCAAGATCGGCCTTCAGCAAAGGAATGTTGGAGGCGATTCGCGAGGTTCTTTTGTTGATATCGTCGAAAGCCTGCAAATAAGGGATATGAACGAGAAGAAAGAACGACTGCTCAAACGGATCATTAATGGCCGCCGCCTTTTCGATCAGTATATCGAATTCTTCCTCGATCGCGAACTGGTCGCCAAGGGGCCTGAAGCTTGAATGGGCAATACCGACGGGCATGCGCCGCAGCCGCCCAGCCATAGCGGGATCGGCCAGAAGGCCGTCTGCGAGCAAAGCGTGGATGTTGAACAGGTCCGGCCGGCTGATCGTGATGGCAGCAAGCTGTTCCACGACGTACTGAATCGCTTCCTTGTGGTTAAGGATCATCACCGCCTCCTTGCGATCCTTTCCGGAAGCCTCCTGCCCGAATCGGATCAGGCGCTCGGTTTCGAGAAGGTTGTATGTGTTCCCTTCCATGCGCGATGACGCCCAGGAGAGATCGACCAGGAGCCTTTCAAGAATGCGGCGCGCGTAGGTTCCCGCCGGCAGTGGCGAGGCGGTAGGCGTGCCAGCTTCACGCAAGCGCTGCCGATCAGCCTTGGTGAGGTAGAATGACTTGTTCGGAATATAGCGGTCCAAGAATTCCTTTTTGTAGCTCGCCGGCCTGCGGCGGTTGTAAGGCGTCTGCAAATGGGCGCGGACCACGGCAGCGCCCGCGAGGCTGTAGCCCGTGGCCGGGCCTTTCCCTGAAACTTCCAGTTTGCCTTCATCCACGAGCTGCTTCAGAGCGCGCCAAACGGTCGTTTCGCTCGCCTCGGGGACGGCCTGGCGGCGGATATCCTTCCGGCGAGCGCCGGGATGGGCCGCAATGTAGTCAAGAATAACCTGGCTAGAGAGCGTCATTGAAACGATTTGTCAAAGCTGTGAAATGAATATGTCATTATAATATAAAGGTATTTCCAGCTTGTCAAGATATCGTTTCATGGTTTTTGAAATGATAGCCGCCACAGGCCAGTTGCAACAAAAACTACCCGGTATGAAACGTTTAAGCATTTGATATAACGACTTTATTAGCCATTTCGTCCCTATCGTTTCATCAATAATGAAACGATAGGTGTGGAGGCGCGAGCTGAATGTGCGGAATCCTGATATGCGGGGACGAGACATAGAGCTTGCCTGACAATAGATCTCCAGCCTCGGCCTCAAAAAAGAAAAGGAGCCACCCATTAAAGGGCGAGTCAAGTGGAAAAACACCTCCACCGGCAAAAAAATCCCTTTTTTCGCCTGGATCTAGCCTCCGCACCGTGCGGCTCCATTTCCACCCCTTTTCGCACCCGTTATTTCTCTCTTGTCGGTTCGCGGCCATATTCCTCTGATCCGCACCGGTCACCCATCGGGATCAAGGCTATCTTTGTGTTTTAAGTCATGGTTCTCACACAGCCCCTGGTCCAATCAGTTGGACCCCAGAAAATCATCGGTTCCATGGCGTGTCAATTGCATGTGTCACAAATCTTACGGTTTTTAGCCAACCCCTTTGTGGTTCACGACATACGCGAATCAGTGGGGGAATGGGGTCACATCTTGATTTGTGAATTATTCAGTCTATATTTCTCTCTGAAGTGGCGATCTGTTTCCAATTGACCCTTCACTTTATTCACAGTGTGACTGACTGCTGTGTGGCTAACGCCAAAAATCTCCCCGGTTTCTGCGTTCGTAAATCCGCCCCCCTCCCACATCATAAAGAACAAAAAATCCCTCTTCGCCTTCTTTTCTCTTTACACTCTTGCCGATCCTTTAATCCGGTCCACATCAACATCAAGCAATTGCGATGCTTTTTCGAAGAACTCTCCGATATCAAGCCTCCCTGCCAAACCCTTTTGTTGAGGAACTTCAGGGTGAGGCCTTTCAGAAACATATTTCGCCCTGACCTTCTCAACGAACTGCCGAGTCCCGATGACCATATCCAGTAGTAAATCCATATTGACCGGGTTAAAGGTGCGCGAAGCCATGGGGAAGCAGGTCATAACCCTCTCAGGTGATGATCCCGTAACAAAGGCCATTTCGCACATATTAAAATTCAGGCTTAATGCCATTCTTATCATGGGCAAAAGTCATGATGTGATCGGAGTGGTTACCAAAACCGAATGATTTTTCGAAATTAATACTTTCATAAGGATTTTCTCGTTGGAAATTAGAAGGCTTTTTTGACGGATTTTGTTTCCTGTAAACGGCTTTTAACGGCGGAAAAGTATAGTAAAATCAGGCGAAATACGCTTTCCAGCGCTCTCACGCTCTGTCGTAGAGTCCGCCTCAGCGGACAGACACGGGTCTATAAGCCTCTGGCTTATTCGATCCCCGTTGGGACTACCAAGGTATATCAAGGGGTTAGCTGGTATTTGCTAACCCTTATTTATTTTTTGGGGTACCGATTGGGGTACTTTTATGTCAAATGTGATTTTGTTAAAAGCTTTGTTGGCATCATCTGAAATGTTGTATAGATATTTATTCGTTGTATAAAGAAACCACTAATCTTCCAGCCTTCTCATTGGGGTTTTTAATAGCGATTCTGCCTATGATCTAAAACATGTTTACCCTTCCAGCGTGGAGACTTCGTTTTTGGTCCCCCTTTTTCACAAAAAGCGGCCCATGCTAGTTAGCCCTTGAGTCGTTCCTTAGTCGGGATTCAGGGCCTTTTCTTTTGCCCTCCACATTGACAAATACGCTGATTTTTGTTAATATTTTCAATAAGTTGAAAATCTTGTTGAACTAGAAGGAGGTGAGGTTTTACTCTTTATACCCTCTAACAACTAGTTTTTAAGGACATATACCAAATTGAAACGGAGATAATAGAATGAAAATGACGTCATCTACAACCAAAGTACTGATTTCAATTATAATGGCTCTCTCGCTAGTGTATGGAGCTGAGTCTCTAGTAGGAAAGGCAGTTGCCTGCGAACTCGCAGAGCAAGGGTGGGAAATCCCTGACTTAGAGGGATTGAAAGCTGAACTTGAAGAAACTAGAGAACAAAAGGGCAAAAAATATAAGACGGAAGCGTTCATCCTCAACAATACTCTATTTGTTGGGAGATTAAGCTGTGAAGGGAATGTATTTACTTATGTTTTCGATGAAAATATTGATGGAAAAATTGACTTTTGGATAGTTGATGGCGATGGAGACGGAATATTTGAAACCTTGTGTTATCCTGATGATGAAGCTATCATACCAGAATGGGTGAAAAAATGAAGCTTTGACAAAAGCTATGATTTCCGCTACTTGTTACTCAGGTTAGGAAATGATTATTAACGCTTAGTCGGGGGCGTTATGGAATATGGAACAAGACCCAATTTCTCAGTGTGAGAGGTTGGGTTTTGTTTTTAGAAGGGTTATGCCATGAGCCTTGAAAGTCTTGGCATATGGAACCAGGCCATACGTTTTCATATTAGGAATTGGAGCAAGCTAATCCCGGTCTTTACACTCTTAGTCATTCCTGTCCTAACAGACGCATTGCATAGCCTTCTCATCAAGCACGAGATCGAAAGCGTTGAGGTATCACCATTGCAGGCTGTTAAACAGGTATGGAGGCTTATTCCGTCTCTACTCGGGATAAAGCTTTATTTTGAGTGTGCTGCTTTCTTATGGGGCTTTGTTCCGATCTATGGAATTATTCAGGGTGTAAAGCACAGGAAGTACTGGGCCATGGGCTCTAACGTACTTATCTTCGAGAACCTTTCTGGAGATACAGCTCGTGAGCGCTGTCGAGAATTAGTAGAAAGGTTTCAGGTGGCATAGGAGTCAGGACTCTAATCACTATCCCTGCGCTGCTAGTGACTGTATTCTTGATTCTATGGGCTGTAAACGCAGGTTTTGTTGAGGCCCATACTACATATGGAACCTGGGTTCTTGTTCTGTTGGTTTTTTGGATAATTATTCCAGCATCTGCAGCTGTAAACACATTTTTTTATATAAAAGTGAAAGCATCTGAAGAGTAGATTGGCCCCAAAAAGTTTCAACTTATCCCCATACTGGCAAGCTGAGAAAGAAGCTAAA
>JASFIT010000278.1:0-6290 GCA_050122535.1 Desulfobacteraceae bacterium
TTGACCCCTATATCATAAAATCCGCAATCCAAAATCCGCAATCCAAAATCGCTTTCCCTTACTGCATCCACTTGAAGAGGGCTGAAGGAGCGGCGGGAATGACGTAGAAGCGGAAATTCCACTTTGCGCCGACCGATGTATCAGGCTGGACCACAGAGTAATGCACCTCAAAGCCGAAGCGCACCGGCACCTTTCCGAACTGAACGGTACGGCTGATGCCCAGACCGATGGGGACGGTCCACCGGTTGTCGCTGTCCAGCTCCCAGTTGGCGATGATGTTGGGGGCGGCGCCGATGGAGGTCACGTCGTCCAGGCTGTAGAAGATGAAGTACTGCAGGTTCATCAGACTGACGTCGTCCCGGTCATCATCGCCCGCATAGTCCCAGTATTGTTGCACCAGGGCGCCAATCTTCCACTTTGGCCCCATATAGACGCCCAAACCGGACGGACCCGCCAGCCATTTCCCCGTGCCCAGGACGTCGTCGGTCGCTGTCGGGAAACCCAGATCGAACCCCAGACCCCAAAGTAAACTGGCGCCGCTCTCGGTTTTGTAACCTTTCTTAGGGGAAAAGAGACCGTTGTAGTACATGTCGCCGAAGCCGGTGGTGCGTCCGTCGAAGAGGTCGACGGGTGGTATCGGCGCTGTTGTTGGAGGGAAAACGGTCTGTCCCTCGCCACTACCGACTCTTCTTGCCAGTCTGTCCGCAGCGAGGTCGATCTTGTCCTGGTCCACGGGCATGCTTGGAACGTTCCAGACAACGCGATTGATGATGTTCCAGTTCTCGCTGATGCCCTTGGGAAACTGTGCGATGCCCATATAGTTCACTTTGTTGGCCTCTTTGCCGAAGAGGGGGTTCTCCAAAATGCTGAAGTCGAACTGGGTGAAGAGCATGGCCACGTTGCCTAGCGGGTTGTCCATCAGGGCGGACATCTGTGCTAGGGTGGGCTGGCACCCGGCCCTGATGACATCGCCCACGTCCGCGCTGGGGTCCTTAGCGAATGCCGCGCACTCGGGGGACAGGGGTTTCTCATCGCCTTGTTTGGCCTCTTCCCCTGTCTGAGCTTTTTCTTGTGCCAAAAGAATGGGCTGATAAGTGTCATCTGTAGACACTTCGGCATCGCCCGGTAGCCAGGGCTGTGGCTGTGAATTCGAGCTGTTTAAACCCGGCGTTTGCAGAGGAAAATGATATTTTCCACTAAGAAAGCCCTCGCTGCCGGATTGCTCAAGCCCAAACGCACTGGCAGCGCAGACGAACACCAGGAGCACCAGTAAGCTGAAGCAAAACTGAATCCATCTGTTTTTGAACGCCATGATTTCCCTCCTATGGTTAATTGTTGATAAGGTTTTTTTGAAATAAAAAACGTGATGTTCCAAACCCGCCCAAGGGCCGGCGAGCAAAATCCCTGCTGGCCATAGCTTTAGCGACGGCGGGTAAAATCCAAAGTGTGAAATCACTGCTTTGGCAACGGTGGTGGCTTTAAATTACTTTTCACTCTTGCTTGAGGCTTCGTACATTCTCCATTGGGGTATGACCTGCCGTTTAGGGCACCTTCTCGTTACTCCCGAACTTATCATTGATGTACTGGTAGACATCCTCCAGCACCTTCCTGTGCACCACGCGGCCTTCACGCATCATCTGGGACATTGCTACCCGGCGGAGTTTGGGATCGGGCGGTACCAGCGGGATCGTTGAGGGCTGAGGCCATACATCTTCCTCTACTGCAGCCATCCGCACCTTGATCTTGTCCTTTGTGATGTTAAAGACCATGTAGTCGACCGCCAGGGCCAGTGGACCGTCATAGGTCATCCGTACGTCCCGAAGCACCGAAGGCGTCGTGTCAAAGTCATTGAAGAAGTGGTAGCCCACTGCCAGGCGGGGCTTCGTTTCGGCCATCACCTTGCCGAACTGGGCCGGTGAGGTGTGAATCTGGGTGCCGACGTTGAGGGCTGCTTGCGGCGTGAACCCTTGTTTTTCCACGAGCGATTCCGGGGCGATGAAGCACTCGTGGATGGAAATGTCCGCGCCCTTTGTGTACTTCAGCCACCACTTGTTGGGAAAGGTGTCACTGCTGTATGCAAATTTCAGCCCGTTCCATTCCAGGATGAAACTGACCGGGCCGTCGAAGATGTGGATCGCGGGGATGGTCCTGATGGTGACACCGTTCTTCTGGTAGATCACCTTATTGACGGCGGTATAGTCGAACTCAGTGACCTTGAGAAAGGCACCGCGAGTGTCGGTGTTGCCCATGCGGGTATCGATATCCCAGGCCAACATCTTCTCGAAGGCGTCCATGGCTGCCTTGGTTCCATATTTGGATTCATTGGAACTGGGACCCCAGACCTCCAGTGGCACTACCCGGTTGGCAACGATGCCTCCGCAGTAAAGGGCGTCGAGGTCACCGAAGTGATCGGAATGAAGGTGGCCAATGAAAACCTTGTTGAGGTAGTTGTAAGGGATCTTCATCGCAGCAATCCGCTCCGCGGATCCCGTGCCGATGTCGAAAAGGAACTTGTCCCCGTTGCCGAGCTCGACGAGCCAGCATGCCGCAGCCTGTTTGGGTCGGGCATTGGGCATACCGGTGCCGCAGGCTGTCACACGCATTTCATCGGGCGCCAGGTCTTCTGTGCCGGGATAATAGACCTCCCTATCCTGTATCGCTTTGACCGGCGAGGCCTTGGTCCGACCGGCCGCATGCGCCGTTTCTACCATCTGTTCCGTTAATGCTGATGTTGTTTCAGTTACCTGATCAACCATCTGGGGATTTTGACCCATCAAAAATCCGGCCACTGCTGCCGCAACAATAGCGACCCCAATACATAATGACCATAAAATATACTTATGTTTCATCCTTATTCCTCCCTTTGGTTTTTAAATCATTATTGCCTTTTATCCAAAATATTTAGCTCTTAGCTCTTCAAACACTTCCATAGCTTTTCGAGTACAATGCTGCATTCAACTTTATCTGCGGGTCCGCACAGCTTCCCCAGCGGAGACAAAAGTGCGCCCCTCAAGGACCTCCACCACTGCGGGTATCAGATCCGCGCCAGCGGTTCGTTTCAGCACAAAGCCAACCGCCCCCGAGGAGAGGACCTGCTCGATGACTTCCTCGTCGTCATGAACACTCAGAACAATACACTTCAGATCCGGATGGCGCTCCTTGAACTGGCGTACGATATTGATTTCGCTGGCGATTGGCAGTGAGAGATCCACGATAGCAAGGTCAGGTTCAAGCCTTTGTGCCGTTTCAAACAAGGCGTCTCTGTCAGCCACCATCACAACGGTATCAAATACGGTCTCCAACAGACCCCTTATCCCTTCGAGCATATCTTGATGCTTGTCAGCGAGGATCACAAGGCCGTTTTTCATCATCGAACCTTTTCCAATGCGGTTAATGGCGTCTTAAAGTGGTAGAGTCATTGAAGAGACTGCCGCTTGACTAACCTATTGTATGAAAGGATAAATATGAAAGGATAAAATGGAACATAATTGAGGAACGCGGTGGATACAACTGGGAAAATTACGTGTTTTTGGTTAGAAAACTACGTATTTTTCGGAAAGACAAATACAGAAAGGGGAGGGCAAAGAGGAAGGGGAGCCAAAAAGAGATCTGGCTAAAATCATCAGATCGAAACAATGCCGTGCTTGATAGCATACTGAAGCAACTCAGCACTGGTCTTGAGATTCAGTTCCTCCATTATTTTATATTTGTGAAACTCGACTGTTCTGGGAGAGATACAGAGAATGTCGCCGACCTCCTTGGCAGAGTGCCCTTCAGCCAGCAGTTGCAGGACCTCCCGCTGCCGGGTCGTCAGCTTAGTAATGGCATCGTCTCGAAGATGGACGCCCTCCTTATAAGACTGCATAAGTTCCCCGGCAATTATGGGTGTCACATAAGTCCTTCCTTTTGTGGCCTCACGCACGGCTGTAACCAACTCATCGGGTGCGGAATGTTTCAGTACATAGCCAGATGCACCCGCTTCAAATGCCCGGGTGGCATAGGTCACGTCCGGGTGCATGGTAAGAAATACCACCTTTATTTTATCGTTTTCCTGCCTAATTTGACGGACAGCCTCGATGCCATTAAGAAAAGGCATGGAGATATCCGCAACAACCACATCGGGACTGAGCTTCTCCGCTGCTTTTAACAGGGCTCTCCCATCTTCTACAGTCCCCACAATTTCGAACTCAGGTTCCAAGAGGCTCCGCAAGCCCTCTAAAACAATCTTATGATCATCAGCCAGTAAGACACGCACCTTTTTCATGACCGTAGCCTCCCCGCCTAGTTGAGCTAGGATAAGGTAAGAAGAGTTTGTCTTTAGATACCGCGCTAAAAAATTCGAAATTCGAAGCACGAATTCCGAAATTCACCCGCCCAAGGCGGGCAGGAATCCGAAGTTCTAATATTCAATGCTCAAGACTTTTAACCAACTATGTTTTTTAACTACCGGTCAGCGGTGCTCGCACCTCAATGACTGTTCCTTTTCCTGGCTCGGATTTTATGGAAATTTCTCCCTGGATCAGGCGTACGCGCTCTTCCATGCTGGCCAAGCCAAGGCCCGGTTTTTTCCGGGCTTCTGAGTAATCAAATCCAACACCGTCATCGCTGATGCTGAGGTAGATAGAATCATCCATGCCGAACAGCGAGACATTTGCGTCCTGCGTCTGAGCGTGTTTGGCCACGTTTCTCAAGCCCTCTTGCACGATCCGAAACAGAGTCAGGGCGGCATCCTTGGGCAGTTGGTATGGTATGGCCTTCGGTTCATACTTGACCGTAATCCCTTCTCGGCGTCTAAAGCCTTGGCACTCAGCCTTAACCGCATCGAACAAACCCAAATCATCCAAAATCGAGGGATGAAGCTGGCGAGAAATGGCATGAATATCTGATGACAGATCTACTAACCGATTCTTCATATCTTGAAGTGTCTCAACGATTGGGTTTGCTGAATCCTCGCAAAGCCGCTCCAGTTTCCCCGCGTCAATGGCCAAAATGGCCAGGCGTTGGCTGATGTCATCATGCATCTCACGGGCCAGCAGGCGGCGCTCAGCTTCCTGTGTGGAAATGAGCTTACCGGCCAGTCTCTGCAAATCTTCCTGGCTCTCTTGGAGGGCTTTTTCCACTTCCTTGCGCTTCGTGATGTCTTCCACAATACCGTCATAATATGAGACTCTCCCGTCATGGTCCCTAACTGCAACAGCTGAGACAGCTCCGGTAAAGGTCGTACCATCCTTTCTCATATATACATTTTCTTCATCTTTTACATACCCCTCCTTGAGCATTTTTTCGTTAAACGCCTCTCTTTTCTTGGAGTCTTTGTATATATCTGAGACAGTCATGGAGAGCAGTTCGTCCCTGCTTTCATAGCCGAAGATTTTCAAAAAAGCAGGATTAAATTCAATAAATTTTCCCTTAGGACCGGTTGTGTTTCGATAAACCCCCACATTCAAATTATTGGTCAATGACCTGTATTTCGCCTCGCTTTCCCGCAGTTCTTTCTGAGCCTGGACACGCCGTAGCGTCGATCCGATCATGTCGGCCACAATCTTCAAACGATCCACGAGGGCCGTTGGGTATTCGCGTGGTTGATCGACGGTGTCCAAACCCAAAAATCCGATTGATCGGTCTTCGACCAAGACCGGGACGACAACGCCGGAGGTAATCCCATTGTGCTCGAGCCAATGGCCCAGCTCCTTGGCTTCGTCGGGGAGTGCAGTCAACCCGGGGCCTGCGTTGACCACCTTTCCCATCCGAATCTGTTGTCCCAACCAGGGTAAATCAGTAGCAATGTCCAATTCGAATAAGCTGGGCAGAATGTTGATGCCCTCGGCCGCCCAAATATTGGTATGTTTTAAACATTTTCCGTCACCTGAGAACTGTGCGAGAAAGGATCTATCCGTGCAAAGGAACTGGCCAAGGGATCGTAGCGTAGAATCAAGTGTCTCACCTAGTCGCTCCGGACCCGTCTGCGCCAGCTTGGCTGCGATGTCGGCGATAAGGCGTTCAAACTCGACCTGTTCGCGAAGGGTTCGTTCGCTAAGCCTGAGTTCAGTGATATCTCGCCCAAATGAACACATGAATTCGAGATCGCCGAATTTAACAACATTTGTAAATACCTCCACATCATGGATTTTTCCGTCTCCAGCTACCTGTTGGGTCTCCAACCGCGTGGAACCCCTCTTTTTTACCTCTTGATAATGTTCGGCCCAGCTTTCGATACGGAAAGTGGGGTCAATATCGGATACACGCATTGAGAGCACCTCATCAAGCGTGTACCCCATCTCCTTGCACGC
>JASFIT010000279.1:0-6280 GCA_050122535.1 Desulfobacteraceae bacterium
CAGGTTCCCCTCATCCGTGCACTCAAATATCTCCCCCATGTATATGCGTCCGTTTCTTATGGCCTCACGGGTTTTCTCCTCATCTTTCCAGTAACCGGCAAATACACCAGGACCGGAAACCGTCAGCTCCCCATCCTCAGCCAAGCTGACTTCATTGACCGTCGTGGGTTTTCCGAGATCGCCAGGCTCGGGGAACCCGGGTCGCTGGCTACTGATGATACCTGCCACCTCCGTGGATCCGTAAAGATTGACCAAATCCAGGCCCCAAACCTGCCATAATCTCTGGATCTGGGGGGGGAGGGGAGCCCCAGTTGACAGGGCAGACGTTGTCTTTATAAGCCCGACCTGATGCAAGATGTGCCTGAAAGATATCTGGTATGCGATCCAGCGGAGCAATTGCCATATGAAAGCGATTTTCTCCGCCTTCCACTTCATCCCCATATACCGCCAACCGATCCTCATGGCCCACTGATAGCACCTCTTTTTAAGCCAGGAGCTGCTCTCGATTCCCACAACGATCTGCGCGGCCATCTTTTCCCAGATGCGGGGGACGCCATGAAAAAAGGTGGGCTGTACCTCGAATAGCGTTTCCTGCAAATACTCCACACCCGCACCAATATGGGGCTTGCAGTCATAAAGGAGAGGAAAATATATACTGACTGATCTTTCAAAGATGTGTGCCAGGCTCAAGTGGGAGACCGAGCGCTGCTCTTCGGTAATGAGCTTGGGGAATACCTCACTGAATGCAAAGACAAAAGATATAAGGATGTTTCTGTGGGTGATGGTGGCCGGTTTTGGAGGACCCGTGGTTCCAGAGGTGAATACGAGGAAAGCAGGGTCATCGGGGTGCAATTCTTTTAGGAGCTTGGAAAATTCGTCTGGCTCCTTCAGTTTTCTCTTTCTGCCCAGTTCATTGACCTGGGCAAAACTGACCAATCTCGGATGATCATAAGTAAACGTGGCACGGGTATCGATTATAATGATTTTGGTCAAAAACGGTACGCGATCAAGGAAAGGAAGTATCTTGTCCACGTATTCCTGATCTTCAGCCACGAAAAGCTTGGCTTCAACCCTTTCCACGGCATACAGAGTCTCCTCTGGTGAAGACGTGGAATATATTCCATAACTTATTGCGCCAGCGCTGAGGATAGCCATATCGGCGTAGAGCCATTCGGCACAGGGTTCACCCATGATAGCCACCCTGTCACCCCGGCCCAGACCCAATTCCAGAAGCCCCAAACAAAATTCTTCCACCTTTCCCCTGTAGGCCTTCCAAGAAACCCCCTGAAAAATCCCCAAGTCCTTGTGGCAAAATGCCACTTCGCCTCCGTTTTCCTCAACCCGCTTTTGAAAGAGGCCGGGGATGGTCTTATCGTAAATATCCAACTCTTGTAGTTTGGCAGGGGTTCCTTGGGGTGGTTGGACTCTTTTCACTTCTTGATCACCCTTTTCAAGCGTTAAAGGAGCTATATTGGCAATGGGGCGGCTTTTGGTCAAGCCCCCGGAATGTCCGCGAGAGCAGGACGCATATCAGGGAAAAGGGAATCCCATGTTTTAATATCCTAGTTGGAGATCTATAGGAAGTTTAGATCATATATCGTATATCGATGATTTGTTCAATCCCCCTTTTGTCGTGAATTTTTATTTGTTGAAGAATTGGATTTGGCTCTTGGAACTTATGAATACACCACTTAAGGAAAATTCTGCAAATTTGATCTATCTCGCTTAATCAATCCTCCTGCTTGACACGAACATCCCATTCCATATATCCATTGTAAAAAGCAATCAATATACAGGGAAAGGGAGCGTAAGCCATGCACATTGAAGCCAATGGTATCAAGATGAATTATGAACTCTCCGGCATGGAAGGGGCACCCGTCGTGATGTTGAGTCATTCCCTGGGGTGCAGTCTGGTCATGTGGAATCCCCAGCTGGGGGTCCTGGAACCCCATTATCAGATTCTCCGTTACGACACGAGAGGCCACGGGGACAGCGAAGCCCCAACAGGCGCATACACCTTGGATATGCTGGGGGAAGACGCCCTCGGCTTGCTTGACGCTCTGGGTATTGGGAAGGTTCATTTCGTGGGCTTGTCCATGGGAGGGATGATAGGTCAGTGCCTGGCCCTGAATCATGCGGATCGAATAGAAGACCTTGTGCTTTGCGATACGGCTGCTCTCCTTCCGGTGGAGGCCCAACCTGTCTGGCAGGAGCGCATCGAAACGGCCCGCGAAAAAGGCATGGAAGCCTTGGTTGATGGAACCCTTGAACGTTGGTTTACGCCAGATTTTCTCAAACAGAATCCGCCAGAGGTGAAACAGATCCGGCAACAACTCCTGGCCACCCCGGTTGATGGATATGTGGGATGCAGCGAGGCGATCCGGGGACTCAACTACCTGGAGCGGCTCTCGGAGATCAAGATGCCCACCCTGATCATGGTAGGAGAGAAGGATCCCGGAACGCCTGTGGCTGCGGCTGAGGCCATTCAGCAGCGGATTGCGGGTTCCGCCCTGATCGTCTTGCCCTCTGCGGCCCATCTTTCCAATGTGGAGCAGGCTGAAAGCTTCAATAGTGCCTTGATCAGCTTTTTGCAGAACCACTAATCAACCAGAAACAAGTCAGATGACCCTTTTGGCGAAAAATTCCCCAAATACAGGCCTTTTCAGCATGGGTCCATTGTTTTCATCCTACGTAGCCTGGGGCAACCTTGCGGACGCATGCCGAGCACATGGAACGCTGGCATCCAGAGGGGTAAGGATCAGAAATAGGGGAAAGAAGAGTTAGAGAGAATAAAAGAAAGCATAAATAACTTGATTATTTTCTCTAATATTATAAAATATTAAAGATTGATTTATTTGTCGAATGATGATAGGTGCTTGTTGATAGCATTATTAGGCCATCATTCCATTTTTTTGGAGCCCAGATTTGGGCGCACATGATTATGATGCCAAAACCATCCGGCCAAGTTCTCCCGCCTCTCTCACCTGAGTCTAGACTCCTCAACTGATAAGGGCAGCGGACAACTCTTAGCCACCGTGCTTTTGCATCGGCCTTCTTAGCTATTTGTCCAACGAAAGTCAGCACGTACCTTCCCATCTTTGACTCTCCTTAACGCCAAGTAGAGATCATTGATGAGTTGCGCTTTAGCGCAACTTCACACCTATGAAGGTGCGCCGAGTTCTGGTCCCTATTTAAGGAGAAGGCAGTAAATCGGGGTTGAGAGTGGCTACCCTTGGGGAAGAGGTTGTTTGGCCAACCCCAATATCTAGAGGAGGTATTCATGAGCAAGGTAAAGGATGGAGATACCGTGAAAGTACACTACACGGGGAAACTGGAAAACGGGGAAGTATTTGACACGTCAAGAGAGCAAGAGCCGTTTGAATTCACAGTGGGGAAGCAGGCTGTCATACCCGGTTTTGAAAAAGGCGTCGTCGGCATGGAAGTAGGAGATACGAAGACCATTGAAATCCCTCCTGAAGAAGCATACGGGGCCAAGCAAGATCAACTGGTGGTGGAGGTTAATAAAAGCGAGTTTCCTGACGACATTACACCAGCGATCGGCCAGAGGCTCCAAATTAGGCAACAGGATGGCAATCCCATCGTGGTGACTATTACAGATCTGACAGAAGATATTATTACGCTTGATGCCAACCATCCTCTGGCTGGATACACGCTGTTTTTCGACGTGGAACTAGTTGATATCACATGATAATGTTATTTCCTGTGTATTGAAACACAAAGCTAAGATCATGAAGCCCAGTTTTTACAAGGTCTGGTTTGTAAGCCGGTCGTTTTCCGATCATAGTGTTTTAACCAATATTCCGAGCAAATGCTTTAGAATTGGGAGGAGATCTGAATGAATATCTACGTGGGCAATTTGTCATATGACCTCACTGAGGAGGAATTGCAGCAAGCGTTTGAGGCGTTTGGCCAAGTTGAATCGGCCAAAATTATCAAAGATGCCTATACGGGCAGATCAAGAGGTTTTGGATTCGTGGAGATGCCTTCCAAGGATGAAGGTGAGACCGCGGTCAAAAACCTGGACGGGACCACGTTGAAGGGAAGAACGCTCAAAGTAAGTGAGGCTCGTCCTCGCCGCGAAGGGGGTCGCAGAGGAGGAAGTGGCGGCGGCGGACGGCGATTCTATTAGTTAAAGAGAGAATCCAGCCTAGCTCCATCCGAAGGCTTCCACTTGGCCTTGCCTGCTGATGGACGCATGAAGAGGGACGGACATTTCCTCTCAGCCCATAAGATCGCAAAGACGGTTTAGTGAAATGAAAGGAGGAGATTCTGATTATGAGCATCATCAAGTTCGAAGTGGGAGAGAAGTACGAAAATATGAAGGGAGTCTATGAAGTCCTTTCGGTCGAGGGAAACGCCATGCGCATCCGCTGGAAGAGCGGAGAGGAGATCATGACCACTGTAACGCTGCAAAGACAGATCATTATGCGTATGAGACAAGAACAAGGGAATCGCAAGGGTTAAATATAATGTTTAGGCCAATGGTCATATCTAAAGTGGCGGTTGATTCTTTAACACAGAGTCCCATCGTGATTTTAAAGGAGCTTGACGGAGAGCGATCACTGCCCATATGGATAGGGTTTTTGGAGGCCAATGCTATTGCCAGTGAGTTGGAGGGCGTCAAGTTCGCAAGACCAATGACCCACGATCTCCTCAAGAATATTTTAGAGATGATAGATGTGGAGGTGAAGCGGGTGGAGATCTGCGACCTCAAGAACAACACATATTTTGCTCTGATCCATGCTACCCATAATGGCAAAGAAATCTCCATTGATGCGAGACCAAGCGATGCACTCGCCCTTTCTCTTCGATTTGAAGTGCCGATTTTTGCAGCAGAAGAGGTCCTTACCAAGTCGATGCTGATAGATATACAGAGCGACCCGGAGGATACGACGGATGAGGGAAAGAAATGGCAAGAGATTTTGGAAAAGATGGATCCTGAGGATTTCGGGAACAGCTAATCTGAAGTCGTGTTTGATCGCAGCATTCGTACATTGTGGATACCAGCATTTTAGGCAGGTTCCCTTGGTTTTTGTACTTTGAAGGAGTGAATAAAATGAAAACAGGAACGAGAATATGGTTTTGGGCCATGGTAACGGCGACGAGCCTTGCGTGCATGGCTCTGCCAGGATTTGCAACGGGAAAACCCGCTGTTGGAGATAAGGTGGCGGTTGTTAATGGATCCGTCATCACCCAAGAAGAGCTTGACAGGGAAGTGAGCCTTGTCCGCCAACGATTTGCCAGCATGGGAAGGCCCATGGGCGATGTCCAGCTACTTGCGATCAAAGGTCAGGTCCTCGAGACGCTCATAAGCCGGGAGTTGCTCTATCAGGAAGGTCAAAAGAAGGGAATCAAAGTGGAAAAGGATAGGTTAGAGGCGGAATATGAGGGGCTGAAGAAGCGATTCCCCAGTGAGGAAGAATTCAAGAATAGATTGAGTAGCATGAAAATCTCTGAGGCGGAGGTGAAATCTCAAATTGAAAGGGGCTTGCTCATTCAAGAATTGATCGATAAGCAGATTACTCAAAAAGTTGTCGTGCCTGAGAAAGAAGTCAAGGGCTATTACGATAGCCATCCCGATTCATTCAGGAAGCCGGAACAGGTGCGAGCCAGCCACATTTTGATAAAGGTTGATCCTAAGGCAGATGAATCGCAGAAGGCCGCAGCACGTAAGAAGCTTGAGGAGATACGGCGAAGATTGCTAAAAGGTGAAGACTTCGTAACCCTGGCTCGAGAGTTTTCCGAGGGTCCCAGTAAAGTCAAGGGGGGAGACCTGGGCTATTTTGGACGGGGACAGATGGTGAAACCCTTTGAAGATGCCGCTTTTGCGTTAAAGATAGGTGAGCTGAGTGATGTTGTGGAGACCCGGTTCGGCTACCATCTCATCAAAGTCATGGGGAAAAACCCTGAAACGACCATTGCTTATGTGGACATAAAAGAGAGGCTTCAACAATATCTTAAAGACGAAAAAGTCCAGCAAGAAGTGACTGTTTACGTTGAGGAACTCAAGACAAAGGCAAACGTGGAGAGATTCCTCACGGGAGCCGCAAAATAAGGTACCTTTTATCTTATCCATTCTACTCCAAGGCAAAATACCTCTGATTTCCTTTCCTAAACCCGAACCCGCTAATTAGCCGCTCTCTAAAGAAGATTTATTAATTCCAAGCGCTTTTCTTTTTCCTTTGATGGAATACTACCCTTTCCATGAGGACCTGTCCACTTTTAGCCCTTGCAAAAACCACAAAAATAGAGCAATTAA
>JASFIT010000280.1:0-6242 GCA_050122535.1 Desulfobacteraceae bacterium
GAAATTTACGCACTTAATCCACGTGGAAGACTATGCCATTGAATGCAACGACTGCCACCATGACTATAAGGACGGGAAAAATATCTGGAAGGAAGGGGATCCTGTTAAGAAATGCGGCGTCTGCCATGATCCCAAACGGAAACAGGGCAAGGTGCATAGATTGGTCTTTGCCTTTCATTTTAACTGCAAGAAATGCCATAAAGAGAACGAATCAGGCCCCAGAGAGTGTCAAGCGTGTCACACAAAGAAAGAAAAGTGATGCAGGATAAGGCTTAAGGTTCTCCCTGTTCTTTGCTCAGTACACAGGCCGTCATCAATTCTCTTGTTTCACCTATCCACTCGTCCATCTCCCTGCCCTTGGAAATCGTCTTGGAAATGATCATGGCCTTTTTTGATAGGGAATCCAGGTCAACACAAGCCTCTTTCAGGTTGATTGGAGACCCCTTTTTCACATATTTCCTAAGTGCCCCAAAGATCACTTCAATCAGTTCCAAATCCTCGAGGGCCAGTTCGAGGGTAAAAAGCCGATCCGTTATGGTGATGGTCACGTCCTTTGCTTCTGCCATCAAGGGCTCTCCCAAAAAAATCCCCCTGAGCAAGGAGGTAGACTCAGGGGGGTTGGGGTTAATAAGGGGGTTAAGGGGCCTTTAAGGAAGTTAAAAGGAGGAAAAGTTAGGCTGAAAGTTAACCTTCCAACAGGACCATACACATAAAAGCCAACAAAAACGGCTGAAATGCGATATATTCTCAGCGAACCCTTTCCTCGTGACTTGAAGCCACAGCGCATTTGGCGATTTTTGGAAATAGGATTGAAAAGCCCCCAAAAGGAAATACTCACCCCTTTGGAGGCTCTACTTGGGCAATTTTAGCACATCCTCTCTCATAAAGGATCTCTTTTGGATAGAGGTTAGTTGGAAAGGAGACCGTTTTGTAGGAGAATATATAATACCTCATATTGTGTGTCAAGAAAAAAAACACACAATATGTAGTTATTTTCTCCGGTTTCGCTATTTTGAGGATGGTAAAGTGGCGTTAAGGGCAGTGTGAGGCAGTTCGGGGTCGGTTACGACTACTCCCTCTGGGCGGTGAATCCCACGAATACGAGAAGTACGATGACCAGACCAAAAGCTAGATAGACCAGGCTGTAAGCGTCTATTTTGTCATAGCCAAAACCCCGCAAATACTCCCGGTTAAAAACATAGCCCCAATACAGGGTGAAAATGTAGTTTATAACCAGAGCCAGTCTCACTTTCCCGTAGAGTAGCACCGTGGTGCTGAAAATGAGGAGCAAGAGGATCTGGAAAAGGGGAATTGATATTTTGGTTGAAAAAAAGAACTCCATATTTCCCTCCCGCATAACGCCCTAGCCCGAGGAAACCTTGTCCGGATGAGCATGAGGAAAACATAGCAGGCCGGCGTTCTGCGCTCAAAAAAATCTGTACCTATAATTTTAATATTAAACGGGTGCCGGAGTCAAATTAGAGGGTGAATTTGAGGCCTCAAGGCTTCTCTCGTCATGCCCTTACTAAGTCCATATTCATGATCCGAAACGTGGCCTGCCCCATCGCAACAAGCTGACCTTTTGCATCAGAGATTTCTGCGCGAACAAAACCCAGGCGACCTGTTCGGTGGGTCGTCCAGGCAACACAGGTGAAGCGATCCCCTCTCGCTGGATTCGTGTACTGGATGTCCGTGCTTATGGTTGCACAATTTTGGCCGGAATCCACTTGCGATAAAACGGCCCAGGCCATTGTGGCATCCATCAATGTGAAGAGCACGCCGCCATGGGGCTGACCGGGAAAGGGCCAGCATAGCTCTGGGGCCGGTCTCAGGTGGGAATGAGCCTTCCCGTCATTCGCCTTTTCTATACGAATGCCCATGGTTTCGTACACCCCGTTGTCATTCATCTGGTCCAGAAGTTCTTTTGTAATCTCCATAGAGCCCTCTGTTTCTGTATGAGGATCAACTTCCTGTTGCTGACCTGTGAGCCACCTACTTCCTGTGTCCTTTCTTCACTTCTTCTTTTGATTCCAGCTTATCCACGATGAGCCGATAGGCCACGTAGTATTTATAGATGTTACTCACATACTGCACCGTCTCTCGCCCGATCCGTTTGGCCGCAATAATCTCCACATTACGAAACCACACATTAGGATCTAGCCCTGCCCTTCGTGCTTGCCTGCGAAGCTGACTGACTTTAGACGGCCCTGCATTATAGCTGGCAAAACTGAATAGCATCTTGTTCAAGTCGTCCATCCGTTCATTTTCAAAATACCGATCTCTCATAAACCGAAGATACTTCACGCCTGCGTGGATGTTGTTTTCCAGTTCGTTTATATTGGGTATATTGACATTTGGATCTGCAGCCGTTGTGGGCAGGAGCTGCATGACCCCGATGGCACCGGCCGGACTGCGCTTGCTCTGATCAATGCGGGATTCCTGATACGCCAGTGCGGCAATCATGAGCCAGTCGAAGCCATATTGATTTGAATACTTCTGAAAGAATTCTATGGCCTCTCTAAACCTTAGCAGTTCCTCCTCGTTGAGTGAGTTGCGTACCCATTTCGTATTTTCCAGGTATCTCCTGAACAGGATGTTGCCCACAAGCGTCCCTTTTTTGTGGGTTTTCATGAACCCGTTAATCGCTTTTTTCAACTTGGGGCTTTTTTTGCGGATGGCCCATGCAATCTGACCGTTGGTCCTAACCTTGATATCCGGATGAAGGGTGAGATCTTTAAAGATCTGCGACCAGAACTTTCCCTTGTGGCTGTCGATCACGATCGTGGGAATCAGTCTGGCGTTCATCATTTCCAAGAGATCCTCGTCTTCCAGGTATTCATCGGCCAAAACGAGTTTCATTGACTCCTTGCCCTCTTTCTGGAACTGGGCATTAAGACGCTGGAGGCTATCATAATAACTGCTGGATGCCCTCACATGGATTTCTTTCCCCGCTAGGTCATCGACGCTTTGGATGGGTGGCGCCTTGGGTGCGGTAACAATGATTTCGTCAACGCCGGTCAAGTGAGGGCCAGAGAAGTCAACCATTTGTTTGCGCTCCGGTGTGATGGTCAGATTTCCTGCGGCAATATCTCCTACACCTTTTACTAGGGCCGGTAGGAGCCTGTCTCGTTTCGTGGGAATAACGACCAACTGGATTCTAAGCGTTCTTTTCCTGAGTTTTTTGTTGATATGTTTTTCAAACTCTCTGAGGAGTTCATAAGTGAGTCCGCGCTGATCCGCACCGTCAAGGAAATAAAAGGTTTTGCTGTAAGGCACCAGTGCCCGAATAAGGCGCCTTTCAGCCATCCTATCAAAGTCGCCGGTCCATTTCTGGTCAAGGTCGAGAACGGATTCAACGGCCCGTGTTTCTGGTACGTTCATTGCCCCAAGAATGAAGGCCAGCAAGAGATGAATCATCACTGACGTTCTAAAGGTTTCTCTTTTCATTTTTCCGTTCTCACTCCCCCCTTTTTCATGATGAAGGGTGTCAGGTCTCGACTTTCAACAAGAAACTAGGAATTTGTCAAGTGTTGAGACCTGACAGCTATGACTATCCGTTTACTTTGGGGCCTGCTTCGAACACCTCGTTCGGTGAATGATCTTTGAATTGCTCAAAGTTCTCCTGGAACAGAACCGCAAGCTTTTTAGACTGCGCATCATAATCGGCTGGGTTAGACCAGGTATTGCGTGGATTCAGTACTTCCTTTGGAACATCCGGCGCATCAGATGGAACGTGAAAGCCAAATAGAGGATCCCGTCTCATTTCCACGCCCTCCAGATCACCGCTGAGCGCGGCATTTAAAAGGGCACGGGTGTGCCCAATCTGCATCCGAGACCCAACGCCGTAGGGGCCACCCGTCCAACCCGTGTTCACGAGCCAGCACTCGGCTTTATGCTGGGCAATCCTGTCTGCCAGTAATTGGGCGTATACAGATGGATGACGCACCATGAAAGGCGCACCGAAACATGCACTGAATGTGGCTACAGGCTCTGTTACGCCTTTCTCCGTACCAGCCACTTTTGCTGTATAGCCACTTATAAAATGGTACATGGCCTGATCCGGCGACAACTTGGCCACCGGTGGCAATACACCAAAGGCATCCGCGGTCAGCATGATGACACTGCGGGGATGTCTGGCCATTTTGGAGCGGACTATGTTGGGAAGATGTGTGAGAGGATAAGAGGCACGGGTGTTTTCTGTCAGGCTTGCATCATCCAGATCCAGACGGCGTGTCGTGGGATCAACGGTGACATTTTCTAGAATGGTTCCAAAACGCCGCGTGCATTCATAGATCTCTGGCTCTGATTCACGGGAAAGATTGATCACCTTGGCATAACAACCCCCCTCAAAATTGAATATCCCGTTGTCAGACCAGCCATGCTCATCGTCGCCGATAAGCAATCTGTTGGGATCTGCTGAAAGCGTTGTCTTACCCGTCCCAGACAGACCGAAAAAGACCGCCACATCATTCGGATCACTCTTGTTCACATTGGCTGAACAGTGCATGGATAGCACATCCTGAGCAGGGAGCAGGAAGTTGAGCCCTGTAAAGATGGACTTTTTCATCTCTCCAGCATAGGCCGTGCCACCAATGAGGACCAGTTTCTTGCTCAGATGGAGGGCTACGAAGGTGCCGCTCCGTGTCCCGTCTTCATCCGGGTCCGCATTGAAGTTGGGACAGTGAAGCACTGTGAAATCAGGGATAAAACCCTTGATCTCGTCACGATCCCTTGTCATTTGAATGAACATATTGCGGGCAAAAAGGTTGTGCCAGGCAAATTCATTTATGACGCGTACCGACTGTCTGAACTGCTCATCAGAACCAGCATAACAATCCTGAATGAACACTGTTTTTCCACGTAAGTAGGCTGCCATGCGGCTGTGAAGGGCATTGAAACTTTCTTCCGGGTATTTGACATTGACCTTGCCCCACCATATGTCGCGGGTGGTCTCTGGTTCGTCCACCACATACTTGTCTTTTGCTGCCCGACCGGTATGCTGGCCCATACATACCACTAATGGTCCCAGGTGTGCCATTTGGCCTTCATACCGCCGTATGGCGTATTCATACAATGACGGGGTTGAAAGATTCCAATGCACCTGACCAAGGTTATGTAAACCCAAGGACTCCAGTTGATAATCCGGGACAAGCTCTCTCATCTCCATGTTTCCTAACCCTCCTTGTTCATCTGGAATTCAATTTGATTGGCACAAGAACACACTTATTAGCCTGACGAAGGCTACTGCCTGCCGATGCCTCCTTTTCGTCAGTCTGGATTATCTGTTGCCCACTCATCCGAATCTTCTATAATTCTTTATGCTTAGAACGTCAAGCGCCTGAATATGGATTGAGGTGGCAACAGGCCAGGAGAAGGGGTGCTTATGGTTGGTACATTTGCATGCTTTGAAGGTTGGAACGCATTACTGTCCTTCTAAGGGTGGGATTGAAAATGAAGTGGGATTTCAGGTTTTTCAGAAATATATTTCTTCTCAATTCTTTGGTTTTCTCATAGTAGCGATTCTCAAAGCCATCCGGGGTCTCCCGAAGGGCTTCTGCAAGTAGGAGCGCGCTTTTAAAGGCATAACTGAGCCCTTCTGCGGAACTCGGGCTAATCCAACCCGCAGCTTCGCCCAGTAACGCGATCCCCTTCTTGCCAGTAGACACCTGTGTTGTCTTCACGGGCCGCAGAATAAAAGCCCCCTCTCTCCAGACTGTCTTACCGAACTCAAAGCCACGATGTTTCAGCTTGCTTTTCAGCAGGTTGAACTTCTCAGACGTCTTTTGCTTTGGGTGGAGTGCGGCCCCAATAACCAAGTAGTCCCCTTTGGGAATGGTCCAGCAATAATAGTCGGTAATTTCTCGATCAAATAATGACGTGAAAAAAGGGAAGTTCTTGTCACCCTCAACCCATTCCTGTATGGCGAAATACTTCTTTGGAAAAGAGATCCGTGACGACCCCTGTAGACGAACTTTGGAAGTGGCCCCGTCGGCTCCCACCAGAATCCTAGATCTCTCCACATAGGTTTTTGAGCCTTGGGCAAGTGTGAGTTTGAAAATGCTCTCTTCTGATGCATATGATTTGAGGCGACAGTTTGTTCTTATATCTACACCTGATGGAACCAGGGATAATAACCAGCGATCGAATTCTTGCCGATTCATGTTTATATAGTGACGTTGATAATATCGCTCCAGTCCCTGCTCCATATCTACAGCCTTGACCACGAAGAGTTGAGGTTCCTC